>JAJYPK010000099.1 GCA_021795465.1 Bacillota bacterium | reverse complement strand
GAACAAGAGACTTTTTTAGGAGGGGCGGTGGCTCGCCACCGCTATCAGGTGTTGATGCCGGACTTTTCCAGTGGTCCCGAATTGGTGAATACGTTAGTGGAGGAGGTGTCCCGTCAGTCACGGATCCAGGTGGAAACTGGAACCGCGGTTGGGCGAGTGCAGGAAAAAGGAGAAGGGTTTCAGGTTGAATTGTTGGGACCTGGAGGGAAACGAAGTCAAGAGTTTCAGGCCATTGTGCTGGCGACGGGATTCAAACATTTTGACGCCCATCGTGATGGGAAATACGGGTATGGAGTATTCCCGGACGTGTTGACGGGGTCCGACTTGGAGGAGCGGATTGCAGACGGTCACCTGGTCCGGCCTTCGAATGGGGAAGTTCCCCAATCGGTAGCGTTCATTTATTGTGTGGGTTCCCGGGATCGGCAAGTGGGCAATACCTACTGCTCACGGGTTTGTTGCGCGGTGTCGGCGAAACAGGGCATCGAACTCCGACGTTCCCTGCCACTGGCCCGGATTGTGATGTTTTACATGGACGTCCGGACCTATGGCTTGTGGGAGGATCAACTTTACTGGCGTGCTCAGGAAGAAGCCGGCATCGTGTACGTTAAGGGACGTGTTGCCGAAATCACCCAAAGGCAGGGGCACCTGGTCTTGAAGGGGGAGGATACGCTGGTGCGAGGACCGTTCGAGTGGGATTTTGATTTGGTGGTTCTGGCCACAGGCATGGAACCATCTGCCTCTACCCGGGACCTCTCCGAAAAATTCGGGGTGGATACGGAGTCCCATGGATTTTTCCGACAGGCCGGTCCGTTGGACAGCGCGGCACTGACCAACCGAGAGGGTGTGTTTGTGGCAGGAACAGCCACAGGCCCTAAGGCCATCGAAGATGCCATTATGGAAGGAGACGTGGCGGCCATGGCAGTGCTTCGGTATTTGCGAATGAAGGTGCGTGCATGAGTGAGATTGACGACTTGGCCGAACGATTGTCAGACCAGCGAATGGATGCAACCTGGCAGACAATTGGCGATAATCTGGACCAAATTCCCGTGGATGCTCTGGTCGAGGGGTTGAATTCAACGACCCGGAGGATTCACGGGGTGACGGCGGCGAATTTCTCTTTAATCACCGACGGGGACTGGAGAGAAGCCGTTATGCATCTTCGGGCTGGCCGACGATGGCTCTCGGCCATCGAGCGGGAATTAGATCTTCCCCGGCTCAAGGCTTATTTCCAGATGCTTCTGGATACGGGGGAGCCTCTAGCCGATCGTGTGGCGGCGATGGCTTACGGCTTATCCATGGTTCCTCGCGAGAGCGCTCACGATTTGAGCCTGGAATTTGTTCATTTCCGTACTCCGCGTCATGTTCCTTTGATGTCCCAATGGGTCTATTCGTGGAAAACAGGAACCGGAGCCTTGCCCTATCTGATGGAATTTACCAATACCCCGGGGCTTGACGGCAAAGACCGGTTTTCTGCGTTTGGGGCCGACTGCGATGAGCTGGCTCTTAGACTCAAGGCGCTGGATGTCACGTTAAAGGACCGAGGATTGAACCGCTGGGGTGCCTATTCGTTAGACGTGGTGCTGGCATACCTGTATTCGGATTATCTCTACAAAATGTATTTCACTACGTCCAAGTCCGTATTTTCCACCATTCCCACGGTTTTTGGCGTCATGGCACATTTACTGGGGTTGTCAATTCCTCGGGAGGCGGTACCGACCGGAGTCGCGATCGAGACTCCGGGGGAAGGTTGGATGGATTAACAGCAGGAAGGGGGGAGAAACATGGCAAAGGGCGCAGGAATTGTCGAACGTTCGCTGGTATCGGACGACCAAATCATGGAGTTCGATAACTTGGTCATGGACGGAATCGACATTTCAGGCCGTTGGAATACCATGCTGAAGAGCCGCGTGCACGGTGAGCGAGATTGGCAAGCATGGGATGAGGTCCGCCAGAATCTGGTGGGTACGAGCATTGACAACTGCATTCAGTGCGGGCTCTGTACCGCCGGTTGCACCGTGGGTCATGAGGTCCCGGAATTTAACCCACGGCAATTTATTTATTGGGTAAAGATCGGACGAACCGAAGAACTCAAGAAGAATGCGGATGTGGTTTGGCGTTGCGTAGGGTGCTACAACTGTACCCACCATTGTCCGAAGGGCGTCAACACGGCGGAAGTGATTGAAGTGATTGGCCAATGGTTGCGTAAGACAGTACCCAATCGCATGGATCCTGCTTACCATGCCAACCACCGGTCGTATCGGCATCGGTTACAGACTGGTGGGCGACTGAGTCTTCCGGTGTTACAAGCGGAATTCTTGCGTGAACTGGGTCGTCAACGGGAGCTCATGGGCCCCGAATTCAAAAAAGTCGCGATCAAAATGCTGCGCGACGGGAGGGCGATTAAGACCCTAATGATAGGGCGCCCCCGTCACTGGAGCAAAAATCGGAAGGTACTGTCGGAAATGGAGGGATAAAACATGGCTACCCAAACGGCTTATTTTCCGGGATGCTCATTAAAAACCGTGGACCGGGCTTACGATGTCAGTACACGGATCATCGCTAGGGACTTGGGTCTCAATCTGGTTGAGGTCCAAGATTACGCCTGTTGTGGCGCTGGGGAACTCAAGGGGGAGGGGCTAAAGAGCCACTTTCTTCCGGGGAGAAATTTGGGCCACCTGCTGGAGCAGGGGCAAAGTGAGGTCATGGTCTCTTGCAACGTCTGTTATCACGAATTATCACGGACAGCATATGCATGGAGCCAGGACCCAAAGACAGCTCAAGCGATCAACGGGATGTTGGAATCCGTCGGGGAGCCGCCGGTGAACCGCCGTCCGTCCGTTCGCAACACCCTAGAATATTTAGTGAGCGTCGTGGGCCTGGAGAGCATTGGTCAAAAGGTCAAAAGACCTCTGAGTGGATTGAAGGTGGCTCCGTACTATGGTTGTCTCTACCATCGGCCGGGCCAAATGGTTAGTTCCATCCAAATCGCCGGGGAAGATACCGAGCATCCCCACTTCATGCATGATCTGTTGAGCGTGTTGGGGGCGACTGTGGTCTCGCACCCTGCCGAAACCACGTGTTGCGGCGGGAAAAATCTTCTGTCGGACGAGAGGTTAGCCGGCAAGTTGACCGGTCGCATTTTGAGCCAAGCAAAAGAGAGCGGCGCAGACGTACTCTCGCTGATGTGTCCAAAGTGCGCTGGGGGGCTCGATGCGTTACAGTTTAGGGCTATTCAGGAAGCCGGCGAGGCGGCCCGATTGCCCGTGATGTATTACACGCAACTGATCGGGATTGCATTGGGCCATTCTGCGGAAGAGGTCTATGTGGGGGATATGGAGTCCCGAGCGTTGGAGTTGATCCGTCGGATGATACCTTCAGACCAAGGCACCTTGATAGAAAAATAAAGGCCGGAAAAACGGAGATGACACCATGGCAGAGATTCAAGGGTGCGAGATTCCGGAAAACCTCTATTATGATCTGACCAACAACGTCTGGGTGCTTCCTCAAGGGGAAACGGTCTTGGTTGGAATGACTGACCCCGCGCAAACCTCGTCCGGTCGAATCTTGTTCGTTCGCCCAAAACGTGTAGGCGTTCGCGTGGCTAAAGGGCGGTCGTTGGCATCCCTGGAAAGCGGGAAATGGGCTGGGCCTCTCGTTAGTCCGCTTGACGGGTTAGTCGTCGAGGCTAACGCCAGACTGAAGGAAGAACCGTTCCTGCTCAATATCGATCCATACGGCCAAGCGTGGGTTGTGAGGATTAAGACGGATCCGGAACAAGGTTGGGATCACTTGGTAACAGGGATAGACGCCATTCGGTTGTACCGGGAGAAAATTGAACGGGAGAAGATTCAGTGCATGCGTTGCAGTTAGGAGGCATTTCATGCTTGAAGTCATAGTGGCCACATCAGAGTGGTGTCAAACTTGCCCCACGACGGTTCGCCAATGGCGGTCTCTCACGAAAACTTATGATTTTGGGGTCCGGGAATTGGATGTGGGTACACTGGAAGGGCGCGAATTAGCTGTCAAGCTCTATATTCGAAGTGTTCCCACCACTATTATCGGAGACCAGGTGATTCATGTGGGCGTCATTAGCCAACCAGAGGCTGTTCAAATTTTAAATCGATACGGGGTTCCCAAGAAGGGGTGACAGGCGTGGGTGGGTTGGTTGAACACGGGGCCAAGGACCTTGGTCGGTTAAATGACGAACATCGGCTCATGGAGTCGCGTATGCAATTAATTGATGACGCGGTTGATTCGCCGGACGACCCCGACTGGCAAAAAGACGTGCTCCGAAAAAGCGTCCGCTTTTTAGCCGAGAATCTTCCCGGACATATGTACCGTGAAGAGGAGGGCGTGTTTCTTACGGCTGCCAATCAGTTGGGATTAGAAACCACGGTAGACACGTTGCGTCAGCAGCATAATGACTTGCGCCAGATGTTGGAAATCGTGCAACAGCAAGAAAAGCACCATCAGTGGGAAGCGCTTACCCTGACCATGACCGATCTTGTAGAACTGCTACGGGACCACATTGCGGGCGAGGAAACCGGCCTGTTTCCCGTGGTCTCCCAATGGGGGGCGTAAAGTAAGACATCGTTTATTTTTGCGGAGAAAAGGGGTGGGAAAGGTGAACCAGGTCGCGATCATTGCCAGTAAAGGTGATATGGAGACGGCGTTAAAGGTGCTGAGTCTTTGTTTGGGCGCGGCGTCGATGGACGCCGAGGTGCATGTTTTCTGTACGTTCGGTGGGTTAAGTCTATTACAGCGTCAACTCTCCTATGATTTTCCCGAAATGTTGAAACCGTTCGAAGAAAACCTGGCTAAGCTTCCGGAATTGGAAGATCTCCGTCAAATGGCGATTGAAAGCGGTGTACGGTTTATCGGATGTCAGATGACCATGGATCTCTTGAGTATCGGGCCGGACCAGCTGATCGACGACATTGAGTTTGCCGGTGCTGCGACCTTTATGGAAAAGGCCATGAGTGCTTCAACAACCATCACATTTTAGGGGTCCTATCCTGCAGAGAAGGCGACGCCGCTTACCGGGGTCGTCTTTGCTTGTGGGGGTACGTCCGGCAGGAGCGTGAAGCGAAGGCTCTCAGAGGCATTGCGCCAGGTTGGGGTGCGGACGGGTCGACCGAAAATAGAATCAACAACGTATCGTTCAAAATGGCAATAGGTTCATTCAAAGAGCACTCATTCTCGCGATGAAATTCGTTCACACGATGATGAACAGGGAGCCACAGAACAAACGGTTGCATTTAGGCCCAGGGGGGAATAGTGATTCGGGTGTCCTTTGTAATCCGTAAGTTCCAAGAGACGGACGCGCAACAAATTGCCACGCTCTTTCATGACACGGTTCATTCGGTCAATGTCCGGGACTATAGCAAAGAACAGGTGGATGCTTGGGCTCCTCGGGTGTCCGGGAGCGAACAGCAAGCACGGGTGGCCCGGTTCAACAAGTCTCTCGGCGCATGTATTTCTTACGTGGCCGACCAAGAAGGCGTGATTCTGGGTTTCGCCGACCTAAGCGAGCAGGGCTACCTAGATTTTTTGTATGTGCATAAAGACTATCAACGACAAGGGGTGGCTTCTGCCCTGTTAAACCTTCTTGAAGGAGAGGCCCATCAACGTGGACTCAAACAAATCTGGGCCAATGTCAGCATTACCGCCAAACCCTTCTTCGAGGGGCATGGCTATGGAATGATCCAACCGCAAACGGTGAAGGTGGGTGGGGTATCCATGCAAAACTTTAAGATGGCGAAGGTCTTTAAAGACGACACTACGAGAGGGAGAGATGGTTAGTCACTTGGTCGAGATACGTGGAACCTCTTAGCCCTCAACGGCATGGAATGTCAGATTCGGAACGTGTTGGGTCGAGGTCGGGTATATACTGCGTGGTGGTTAGCGGTGGGAAAGTTCATGCTGTTGCGATGAACGAGCGAGCAGTATGTGGATAATCCAACCGGTGATCCCCATTAACCCAGCCCAGGCCGCGATCGGCCAGGCATGGTCAAGGGCGGAGACTACGGTGGAGCCGAATGGCATTATGGGAGAATGTTTCGCATCGAGTACGCTACCCCAAGGATACGAGATATAGAAGAAGTCGAGCGGCAAAAAAATCCACCGCACGATCGCCGCCTCGATTACAACCAGAACGGTGATGGCCAAGCTCCGGCGCGGCACGAGCATACGAATCAGCTCGATTAGGATGCCAAACGCGCCAATGAGGATCCAACCGAGGAGGATCCCGATGGCAAACCATGCGTAGAGAAACGTCGGTGCAGATTTCTGGCTGGGAAACCAGAGGACAACCACCCAACTAAACCCAACAGCCCAGAGTCCCGTTAGACGGCGGACGGCCCCCCATGGTTTACGTGGCGTCTGTTCGCGAGTCGCCACGAACAGGAGACCTGCGCCGAGCACAACCAGCCCGAGGGCAATTAATGCATCGAACGAGACCGACTGACCGTTCTGCCCCCAACCACCCCGGATGCCTAGAACGACAGTGACGGCCCAGAGGGCGATACTCACGACGAGGGCCATGCGGAGTGTCTCAGAGATCCTGCCGAACCAACGTCCTGCTGGGGATACGTAGCGCCCCATCACACACCTCCCGAAATCGACGAAGCCTCTAGACGGAACGGGGATTGTTGAATTTGTCGTCTCATTGATCTGCTATTCATCGAACACACCAGAAGGTGCTTGGGGTGGCAACAGGGCAGTCGATGAGCACAATGGCGCGTGCCTCTTTTGGTATATATTGCATCATAAGAGGTCAGATGTACAGAGAAAAGATACCGAGACATCCTAAGGCGGTCAGGTTCTCTCGGAGGCTTTCTATAACGGTCGCAAGGAAGAACCCCATGCTCGCACCCCACAAATTTTGGTTGTGCCCGATTCCCGAGTAGCAGCAATCGGCACGACAGTCGCTTCAATAGCGACCCTGTCGAATTTCTCCAGGATGGTTCCCCGGGGCCCACCCATAATATGACGGTTTTAGAGCTCTTGCGCATCGGTCCCATTGCGTTGCTCCTGGGGGTTATGGTGCATCCACGATCACTCAGCCGATGCCGACGGTATGATACGAGTCGTGCGAAGGGGTCGCGGGGTGAAGCGCGGGATGAAGATCTGAGCGAGGGGGCCGATCACTAGGGCGTAGAGTAGTGTTCCCCAGCCGACATTGCCTCCCAGTGCCCAGCCTATGGCAAGCACCGTCACCTCGATCGCGGTGCGGACCAGCCGAAGCGATAACCCGCGGGCCGCCAGACCCACCATAATCCCGTCTCGCGGACCTGGTCCCAACCCTGCTCCAATGTAACAGCCCGTGGCTACGCCATTGAGAATGATACCGAGGAGAAGCACGCCGATGCGTGATATGAGATCAGTCGGGGGCGTGACGTGCGAGAGGACGAGGTCCATCACCCCCCCGATGACGACCACATTCAGGATCGTACCCAGGCCGGGACGCTGTCTTAACGGGATCCACAACAACAGTACGGCCATTCCGACGAGGATCGCCCACGTTCCGATGGCGATTCCCGTATGAAGAGAAAGCCCCTGCTGAAAGACGTCCCAGGGGTCAATGCCCAGGTGCGCTAAAACCAAGAATGAATCGCTCACGCCATAGAGTAGAAGACCGATCAGCAGTTGGGGGACGCGGCGCCAAAGGCGATCGCGCGATGGATGGGGGACCAATACCAGGGCGATTGATACGAAAACACGAGACATATTAGGCCTCCTCGTCAAGGGACGGAACATTGTGGCGATAAAGGGTCGAATGCTATTATAAAAACAATAGGCATCAAAATCACCAGCCAATTTGGTGCTGATTTTCTCGCCATTGTTCTAAAGGATGTGAATCATGAGTGAATCAGCCGCGAACGGTACGGGAACTAGTGGAATGGCTCGTGAGTAGCATTCATGAAGGCGTGTGGCTACCCGCGACACCGTTGCCGCCGGAACGGGGTCTAGCGCAGCAGCTTGGACTTAACCGCAGTACCGTGGCCACCGCCTATCTCGAACTGCAGGCGAGGGGTTTGGTGGACCGTCGGCAAGGTAGCGGCACATATGTGCGTGGAGATCTTTGGGGCATTACACCGGATTGGCCCCGCTACATGGAACGGGCCGCATTCCGGCCCCTGGCCCCGATCGCCCGCCAGATTGCGGAGGCCCGCCAACAAGATGGCTGGGACTTCTCGGAGGGGGATATCGGGTCGGATTTCTGGCCGTTGGACACTCTCGAGCACCTCTTAGCAGACGTCGAACTCAAGAAGGTGCTTGGCTACGAGAACCCCCTTGGACTACCAGCCCTGTGCGAGGCGGTAAGCCTTGAGATGAAGCGGCACCTCGATGTCGATGTGGACCCCGGATCGGTACTGATCACCGCTGGTGCTCAACAGGCACTCTATCTACTGGCCAGGGGTCTGTTGCATCCCGGCGACACCATCGCCATTGAAAAGCCATCCTTCTATTATTCGCAGGCACTTTTTCAATCGTCTGGGGTGCGCCTCGTACCCATCCCCATGGATAAGGACGGCATTTTGCCAGACGCCCTAACGCAACTCATCCGTAACCATCGGCCGTCTATGGTGTGGCTGAATCCTACCTATCACAATCCCACCGCGACCACACTCAGCTTGGCGCGGCGTCACGCCGTGGTCGCGCTTTGCAGCACCTGGAATCTGCCAATCGTTGAGGATGATGCTTTCGCGCATCTGAGGGTTGCAGGCACGCCCCAGATGCCGCCGCCACTCTTCCGTTTGGCCGAGCAGTCATCGGTTCTGTACGTCGGCAGCCTTTCAAAGATTGTGGCACCGGGCATGCGCATCGGCTGGATTGCCGGGCCCAGGGCCATCATTGCGCGCCTGGGCGAGATCCGAAGACAAATTGACGCTGGGACCCCTGGCCTCGTCCAAGCCCTCGCCGCGGGTCTCCTGGCCAGCTCTCTTTGGCCCAACCACGTCGAAGCGGTGTCGCACGCCTTGAGGGATCGCCGCGACGCTTTTCATCGCGCCCTTTGGGGCTTCGCTGGATTGGGGGCGACGTGGACGCCGCCGGCGGGAGGACTCCACTTCTGGTTGAACGTTGGTGGCTCGGTACCTGACCACGTAAGGCTCCAATGGGCGGTAAATGTCGGTGTGACTTATGCTCCGGGCCGACTCTATGGGGCTGATGACGGTTTTGTGCGACTCAACTATGCGCGACTATCTCCGGGGAAGGCGGAGCGGGGTCTCGGCCGACTTAAAGACGCCATTAATGGAGAGGCCGTCTTATGAAGAGGCCGTCTTCCTTGAAACGCGCCTTCTATCTCTGGGGTTCTTTAGGCATCTCCGCTTTCGCACACCGATTGGATAGGGTTACTAAGAGAAATGAATGAGCGTCTTTATGCATATTTATCGTGTGGAAGCGAATGCCAATATGTGTGACCAGGGGATTTCTCCATAGTATCCATATGTGGTGCTGGATAGTGGGCCAACGAGCCTGACCGGATGGGCGTGGGCGTTGGCCATGTCCCAGAGCCAACCTTGGCGAATGAAAAGGATACCATGACCGCCAATGCCCCAATGGGGGTCAGTGACTCCGGCGCCCGCCCCGAGCCACGGGGTGAAAACCCCGTGGCTCCACACGACGAGGGTTCGAGTTTTTTGCCATCGGAGAAGCGCCTTCCCGTTAAGCGTTTGGTTGGGAAGGTTTTGGGCTACGACCATAGCAACGGACCCCGTGTTCGCATTCACACTGGGTTCGATGAGCTCTTGGCCTTTTGGGGCGGTAATCGTGCGTTCTTGTAGGTGCGCGTTAACCAGCGTAACACCCTTTGACCCACTGATGTTGCGACCGCCGCCGGACATATAAGCCCACTCGTTGGGGACGAGTGACAGATAACCCTTGTGGGCAAGCGATACATGGAGCGTGGTTTGCTTGTGAGTCTTGAGATTTAGGGCTGTAAGCACACTGCCGTCTGCCATCAATGAAGCCGAAAATTGCTGATCGGGCCAGTAGAGGAGGGTGTGTTGCTGCGGTACCAATCCAGCGAATTGAATGCCACTTTGTTTTAAATGCAAGAGAACGGAGGATGACGTCGCGTGAGGTGCACCGGAAAAGGCGTGAAGAAGACCGAAGGATTGGACCGTGCCGACGCGTTCACTGGCGTAGAGCGTAGAGCCAGCACTTGACCACAGCAAATCGGTCCAATTTTTTGTGGTCGACAAAACCCTGGTTGTGGAACCCGGTGGTCTTACATCAATGGTCTCCAATTCTTGATTAGCGATGGCGGCTACTTGGTCGTGGCCGGGCCGCCATGCATATTGATAGGTATGAGGGACGGAAACCACCACTTGATGCGTGGTCGCACTCCATATCTTCAGGACCGGATGCGCCCCAATTTGCCCGGGTTGCAAGGGGATGCTCACAATGAAGGCCAAAAATCCCCGATTGGAGGACCATCTGGGTGTCGAGGCATTATGAGCAATGAAGATCGGAGTCCCGTTTTGAGAGGTGACCCAAAGGGACCCATGACTGATGAAGGCCAAGGGTCTCATGGACGAGATGGCAGTTTGGTCGACCCAGGTGGCGCTCGTGGCAGGGGGCGCGGCCAAGGTGGAAGCGTATGGAAGATGTGGTATCGGCTGAGCCGTCAGAGGCGAACGGCGGACGCCAGGATTTGTGGGATGGATGGCCCACGGCAACGCAATTAATAGGACTAATAATAGAGTACCCGCCATCACGAAGATCCGCGGCCGTCGTCTAATCGATCTACGTCGAATCCGGTTCATGAGACCGTCCCATTCCACGTCACTGGCTTCGTTAAGCGGCCCCGGTCCGTATTGGGCGAACCAGGCCTTTAATTCGTCGTCATTTAAAGGGGGGTGGGTGTGCATAATTAACGCGGGGCTCCTTCCCAAATATCGCGAAATCTTTGTCGCGCCCGAAATAGCCGGCCGCGTACCGTCTCTGGTGTGACGTGCAAGGCCGAGGCAATCTTGGACACGGGCCAGTCGAGGTAGTAAAACAGCCATAGGCATTCCTGGTCAGGCAACGGTAGTCGTAATAAGGTGTCCTGTACTTCTATGCGGAGATCGGTAGATTCATGGGTCGGAAGTGTTGAGGCGTCATCTATGGGCTGAGTGGTCATTGGGTGTCGGCGTCGTGTCGTGACGATTTCTCGTGACAATACCCGATAGAGCCACCCTGGGTGTATCACGTCGTTGGGATGCCGTTGATGCCATCGATAGAGTTTGAAGAATGTTTCTTGGACCAAGTCTTGAGACAACGCATAATCTCGGGTGTAGAGAGTTGCAAAACCCAAGAGTTTCTTCCCCCACACGTCAACCCAAGATTTAAGCCAAGTCTCTTCCGGTTCTAATGCCAATGACGTCCGCCCCTTCTCATGACATATAACGTCGACCAGGGTCAAAACGTTAGGGGGCTCCATAATTTTTGAGATATGGGGGTTTTGTGATGGATCAACAACTTGTGATCTCATATAGGCGCCACCTGAGTGGGCGTGACCTCTTGGTCTAGCCTTGGGGGCATTGTTGTTCTTGTCCTGGTCTGGCTATTCCAAGTCGGCCTCGGTATGTCGAATGCCTTTCGCCTCAGGGTCAACGGCGACAGTCTGGTCGCCGACCGGGTGACGTGCTAATCCGTTCCTGAAAATGGTGTTCAACCCGACCGGATCCCTGGGGTCATTCGGCTATGCTGTGAAGGGGTGCTGACGCATTGATCGAGTCATCGGAGACAAGTCTTCGACTGAAATCCGACGTTGATGTAATTGTCGGCATCTGCGAAGGCGATGTTAATGTTCAAAGGGAATCATAATTAAACTAGCCACCTTTTCGGCAATTTTCTGTTGTGGTAAGTCGGTTTGTTCTGTAGCCCATAAGGTTCCTGCTTCATAAAGTATCACGGCGTATATCTGTACGTAAAATGAGCGGTCTTCTTTTGCATAGAATTGTCCCAAGCATCCCTCAAAATAATGACTTAACGCTTGTAACATCTGTGTGCGAAATAAAGGGACAATACTGTTGTAGCTACGCTGACATCTATCTTTTGCCCGCTGGTGATATGCAAAGACCGCAAATACCAGTTGCTTTATTTTATCTTTAGTAAAA
>JAJYPK010000098.1 GCA_021795465.1 Bacillota bacterium | reverse complement strand
GCGGGTGTAGTCAAGGGGTTCCAACGCTTGTTCGTAGCATTGTAGGAAAAAATTCGAATTGGTCCGTTTCCATTCCCTTCCGCTAACACCCACTGAGCATCTGACGACCAATAAGCAGCATTGAGTTTACGGCTCTGAACGAGAAAGCGAGGCAATCCGGTAATTGGTACGCGAACTGTGCGCCACGTCTGAGCGGCATTGGTGGTGAACTGATCGACCACCATGTTTGTCTGGCGCGAAAAGCCGGCGAGCGCGGTCATGAGGACGGCGCTCCCGGGCCGTCCTAGATGGAGAGCCACGCCTTGTGTGCCCACGGTCTTGCCGGGGAAATGTTTCGTGCGGCGTGTCCAGTATCGACCGCTATCTGTCGTCCGGAGTACCGCGACCTCGGGACCACCCATGGCTCCGTTGACTAGCCATGCTGAACGGCGTCCAGTCATGACGAGAGTGTTCGGACCGTCCGACAACAAAAGGTGTTTCGTCACGAGAGTCCAACTCCGGCCCCCATTGGTGGTGCGACCGATGTCGACCCACATTTGCCCCGCTGCCGCCTCTTGATACCACAGAGCCATTCCGTCACGCGTATGATGAAACGAGATGGTCAAGGGAGCCCCCAGTTGTTCGAGGGTAGTGGGAAGGTGCGCGACGTCCGCTGATGTCCATGTGTCGGCCAAGGTCCAATGGTGCCCGCCGTCGCTGGTGCGAAAGATGGCGACATGATGAGCATTTGATGCCGCGACGACGCCATCTTGGGCCGATGCGAAATTGATGGCGGAGATCTGCCACGGACCACTGTCGACGGCGGTTGGCGACGCCGGCGTTATGTTGGGGGAACTCGACGCCGGATGTAATGCGGCCGGCGGATGTGAGGTAACTCCACATCCGCCTAATAGCAAACCACCCAGTAGTACACTCGATGCCATGGAAAAATGTCTGACCATGTTCAGAACCCTCCGTTTTCTGCTATTAGAACGCTCCGCCCGGTCTTGAGGTTACGGTCAAACACCTCACTTTTGTGACTTGGTGCTAATACAAAGCCACGCATGGCATACATTGCGGATTACCAACCGATGGTTTGGCTGCAAAGGTCTTCGGCGATATTGAATTGACCCGTGGCACTGTTAAATTCTCCAACCACATTGGGCACGAGAGAGACTACAGGAGGCCTGCTATGGTATTCTCTTAACGGGCAATTATTCAAAAACTTCGTAAATGAGCGGTGTTACGATGCACCGCCTTGAACCCTCGTGACTTTACTAGTCAGCTCGGGCTACTTCCGACAAAAGGTATGGTGTAGCCAAACTTCGGACATTTCATGCAGGGACGTTGAAAGGAAGGCATTCGTGCGAGTTTTTCACGATTTGATGTGGTTTTTTCGAGACCATCGTAAGAAATATTTCGGGGGTATTGTGCTCCTGATACTGGTCGCGCTCCTGGCGCTGATTCCTCCTCAGGTTGTCGGGATTATCGTCAATCAGGTACAGATCAAAACCCTGACCACGACGCATCTGGTCTATGGTCTGATCGTGATTCTAGTAACCGCCCTCATGTCTTATGGACTTCGTTATTGGTGGCGGGTTTTGTTGTTTGGAGGTGCCATTCAACTAGGTACAGAACTACGGACGCGTCTTTATCATCACTTTACACGGATGTCTCCCGAGTTTTATCATCAACAACGGATTGGCGACCTCATGGCGCATGCCACTAACGACATCTCGGCGATCCAAGAAACGGCGGGGGATGGGGTGCTCACTTTAGTCGACTCAATCACCACCGGAGTGGTGGTGATTGCGACCATGGCGATCACGATCAGTTGGAAGTTGACGGTCGTATCATTGTTGCCGTTGCCATTAATGGCGTACGCCGTGTCACGGTTTGGTAAGGCGCTACATACCCGCTTTTCCTTGGCGCAAGCCGCATTTTCCGATATCAACGATCGGGTGCAAGAGCACATTTCTGGTGTCCGGGTGGTGCGGTCGTTTGGCCAGGAGGGCTGGGAGCGCAAGAACTTTGTGACCTTGTCGCAGGATGTCGTGGCTAAGAATGTCGCGGTCGCACGTATCGACTCCCTATTCGACCCCACCATTTCGATCATTATTGGGTTGTCCTACTTCCTATCCATTGCGGTCGGAGCCGTATTTGTCGTCCATCACGCGATCAATCTTGGACAGCTTACTACCTTTACGTTGTATTTAGGTCAACTAATTTGGCCGATGTTGGCGTTTGGCTTTTTCTTCAACATTGTTGAACGCGGTAGCGCCTCCTATGATCGGGTCCAAAAGCTGTTGAGTATTGCGCCTACCGTGAAAAACCACCCGGATGCCCTCGCGATTGTTCCGAATGGAAGCGTACATTACCGAATTCGAGAGTTTCGCTACCCCGACACGACCGGATCTCCGGCACTCCGCAATATTGACCTCATCGTGCGGCAAGGAGAGACGTTAGGGATCGTGGGGCGCACTGGTTCTGGTAAAACCACTTTGCTTCGCCTCTTATTCAGGGAGTTCGATATTCAAGAGGGGGACATCGCCATTGGAGGCGTGTCTATCTATCTGATGACGCTCGATTCACTACGACAATGTCTTGCGTATGCGCCACAGGATGACTTTTTGTTTTCCACTTCAATTGCTCAGAACATTGCATTTGCGTCTGTTGGTGCAACGGACCAGGAAATTATCAACGTAGCTAAGATAGCCGAGGTGGACCAGGATATTCAGAACTTTCCTGATGGGTATGACACCATCGTGGGAGAACGCGGGGTGACGTTATCTGGGGGCCAAAAGCAGCGGATCTCCATTGCGCGTGCCTTGTTGCAGGAGGCTGAAATTCTAGTGCTTGATGATACATTATCCGCCGTGGACGCGCGGACCGAAGCGGCGATTCTCTCCGAACTAAAACAGAATCGGCAGGGAAGAACCACATTGATTGCCACCCATCGGTTGAGCGCCGTGGAACATGCTGACCAGATTATCGTCCTCGAGGATGGAAAGATCGTGGAGCAAGGCACCCATCGGGCGTTATTGGATCGGGAGGGGCGCTATTGGGACATGTATCAGCGCCAGCAGTTAGAATCCTTGGTGGAAGCAGGGGGGGTGAGTTCGTGAGTATGGAGACCTTAGATTATCGGGCAGAATCTCGATCCCGTGGAGTTCTTGGGCGTCTTTTACGCTATATGGTGCCCCATCGATGGAAGGTCGGTCTCTCGCTTTTGATCTTACTAGCGGCCACGGGTACGGACGTCTTTCAACCCATTCTCATTAAGATCTTCATCGATCGGTATCTGGTGCCACGGCATTTCCCCACGACAACGTTAATAGAACTGGGAGGAGCCTACTTGGGGCTGGTAGTGGCCACCTCGGTCCTCAATGTGTTTCAGCTCTTATTGTTTCAGATTCTGGCGCTCGACATCATCCAACGGCTACGGGTTGAGCTATTCGATAAGATTCAAGAATTGGCCCTGGCCTTTTTCGATCGCACCCCGGTGGGGGTACTGGTGTCGCGAATCACCAATGACACGCAGGCTATTCTCGACATGTTCATGACGGTCTTGTCGAGTTTTGTGCAAAATGTCACCGTGCTGGCTGGCATTCTTATCGCGATGTTTGCCCTGGATGCGACGCTTGCTGCTTATTGTCTCATGCTGATTCCTGTCGTCGGCGCCGTGATGTATGTTTACGGTAAGGTTAGTGGTCCAGTGTTTCATGTGACCCGCCAGCGGCTCTCGATTCTCAACGCCAAGCTCAATGAATCCTTGCAAGGGATGCCGGTGATTCAGTCGATGCGTCAGGAGCCGCGCTTGCGTCGTGAATTCGGGGAGATTAACGAATCCTATCGCCAGGCCCGGTTTCGCAACACACAAATCAACGGGTTGTTGTTGCGGCCCTTGATGGATGTAATCTATCTGTTAGTCTTGATGTTGGTGTTGTGGTATTTCGGAACCCGCTCGTTTTCTCAAGTGGTCAACATTGGGGTATTGTATGCCTTTGTGACGTATCTGAGCCGATTTTTTGAACCAGTCAATGGGATGTTGCAGCGGATGAACTTTTTCCAACAGGCCATGGTATCTGCGGACCGTGTGTTCCAAATTCTCGATAATCCGGGTCTCGGTCCCCGCCAAGAAGGTGAGGACAATCCGGAAATAGCCCAAGGGCGTATTACCTTCGATGACGTCTCGTTTTCCTATGACGGGAAAACCGATGTGTTAAAACATGTGAGCTTTACGGCCAAACCGGGACAGACGGTGGCCATCGTGGGCCATACCGGAAGTGGCAAGAGCTCTATCGTCAACCTCTTAATGCGTTTTTATTCGGTGGATCGGGGTCGCATCCTAATTGATGGGGCCGATCTGCGCACATTTAGCAATCAAGAGTTACGTCAAAAAATTGGTCTAGTGCTACAAGAACCGTTTCTCTTTGTTGGGGACATTGCGTCAAACATTCGGTTAGGCAATGATCATATCGGGCCGGACCAGGTCGAGGATGCGGCTCGGTTTGTGCAGGCGGATGGATTTATTAGAAACCTTCCCGATGCTTATCGCTCCCCCATCGGTGAACGCGGTGCGACCCTTTCCACGGGACAACGCCAGTTAATCTCCTTTGCTCGGACCATGGCGATGGATCCGAAGGTCTTGGTGTTGGACGAAGCCACGGCCAGTGTCGATACCGAGACCGAAGAAGCCATTCAAGCGGCTTTGGAAAAAATGCGGCATGGGCGGACGACGGTAGCCATTGCCCATCGATTGTCGACGATTCAAGATGCGGATCTCATCTTAGTGTTAAACCACGGAGAAATTGTCGAGCGCGGGAACCATCAGGAACTCCTGTCGCGCGAAGGTCTTTACCATAAGATGTATCTGTTACAGCAGGGTGGCAGTCGGGATGTAGGATAGCCTGGTGCCACAGGAGCACCAAAAGGTTCTTGTAACCCAGTCTCCTGTGTAAGGTTACTACATAGGGTATTGTCCTAACCGAAGGAAATTCGACCTGGTGTGTTAGTTAAACTCTGTCTAAATCGTGTGGGATTTACGAAATATGCACACTTCGGGCGATGGTGCCAAGCTCGGATATGTGGCTCTTGGGCACGTGCATCGTCACCCAGAGCCAGTGGCGAGGAGCCCATTTCACATCGAGTTGTTGAGACGATATACCGGACGCCGAGGTGGTTATGGGGGTGCCATAGGCACTAGGCCCTAAGTTTTGGGTCGCATTCGGATTCCGATGCGTTTTAACGATGAGCGTCACGCTACTAGTACCATTTGGGGTCGTCCACAGCCAATGATCGGGACGTGAGTTTGCCCCTGCGGTCCATTTGGGGGGCAATTGGAGAGAAAACCCGACTCCATGGGCAGTGACACTATGGTGGGTCCATGGGCCCATGGTGGTGGTACTAGGCGTTGGTGGCGAACTCGTCGTGCCGGCCGATATCGTCGCGGCGGGTTGTGACATTCCGGCACTTTGCGTGCGCGTCGCCGGCGTAGGTCCAGATGCTATGGGAGCAGACGCTGCGTGCACAATAACCACCGCGCTGACTGCTGCGGTTCCAATCACCGCCGCGATATAGGCCTTGCGTCGAAGTCCTGTCGCGCCTGGCTGAGCCCTCTCTAATGGCAACCCACAATGCCGACAGAACATGTCTCCCGCACGAATCGTTTTGTCGCATTGGGGACACCGAGGCAAGGGGGGGCGCTGGATACCCATGGTTCACCGCCTTATCGACAACTAGTAGCTCTCATTGTACCGATTTACATCGCCAGAGCAAGAGGTAAACGGAGTCAAATGTGTATCCGCAATGATGTGGGTAGCGCAGTAATCGGTGTTTCTTCGCCTGTAAGCGGAGATTTTAGGCGTGCTCATGATGGCCCTTAAAATCTTGGGGTGATGTGAGAAACATTGTGGGAGTCTAGAGTTTGCCGATCTAAAAGACACCCAAAGGCTGCTTCAAGCGGTGTCGGTCAAAGCCGATGGTGACCACCCCATTCATGACAATCAGTGGGATGCCCCGCTCTCCTCGGGAGAGGGCTTTCATGGTCTCTACGTTGACGCGGTCTGCCAACGGATGATCCAGATAGGCAAAGCCATTGGACGAAAGAAACTCTTTCGTTCCGTTGCACACACTTCAGGTGGGTGCAGTATACAAGTCGATATCGGGAAGAATGATGCGTTCGGCCAGTCCAATTCGAAATTGCTTGGTGGCAGTGGGAAGATCCATGTGGTAGCACACGAACCGCGCGGAAGACCCGGAGTCCCCGAGCCATTCGTAGCTCAATTCTGCTGTGTCGCCGAGCGGGGAATCGATGTCGTAGACGATTACGCTATCGTATGGATGTTGGCCGTACACGGTCACCAGATTTGTGGATCGGGGAGTAACCTCGATGGGCACCGTTACGCGGTAACTAAACGTTATCGATTGTTCGCGATATGTGGTGCGTAGCGTTTGTGCCATGTCATCGTTCTTAGCGATGAGGGTAAGACCACGGTCTTGGTCTCTTAGGTGATGGACGACGCCCGGCATATGACTGGTTTCCATCTCGGCAAGCCAGCGATTGGATTGGAGTAGCGCGTTGACTAAGGTGCCACGCCCTTTTTCATCGTCCGGATAGGTGGGCATCCGGAACGGTTTGTCGGCGATTAGGAAGGTCGGGCCTTCGTACCATAGTGTCACCGCGAGGGTGTTGTCGATGGGTAATAACGGGGTCTTATCCATGAAAAGGGCCTCCTTATGTATCGATACCCTCCATTGTGCATGCTTTTCGTTTGGGAATCAACTCCCCGATTTGCCGCGACACATAAATTGGGATTTGGTGTCTCCGACTAGTTCTTTGAGAGCTTGCCACCAGGTCAGAGCCGCGATACGCTCGACCTGTACTTTTTGAAAATCATCGACTCGGAGTACAATGACAGAGGTATGTATTTAAGGAGCGTGACATCATGACCATTAAGCGGCCTTCAATGGGGTTAAAGATTCTTGCGGTGGTATCCACCATCGGAATGGCCCTTATCGACCTGGTAGGCTTCCTTGACACCCAAACGGACTCGGCTTTGGGATGCGGACCAGACTGGCCGCTCTGCAACGGCAAGATTATCCCCCCCCTCAGTAATGAACATGTCTTGATTGAATTTGGACACCGCGTCATCGTCGGGGGATTTGCGATTATCGCGACCGTGTTTATGGTGTGGGCATGGATTAAATATCGGGAATGGATTGAGGCTCGCGTGTTTGCAATGATTGGCATTGGATTCATTGTCATACAGTCAGCGTTGGGGGCTCTGGCGGTGGTGTTTGTGAATCCGCCCGCGATTCTTGCTCTACACTTAGGATTTGGCTTTTTAGCCTTGGTGGGTACGGCACTGTTGACAGCATTTATCTGGCAAATTGATCGGTTAGCCTTGGGAGAGGCTAGTGGTTTAACGTTTAGAGCGCGTCCGATGGCGACCGGTCTGCGGTGGCGCATCGGGATTATCTGGGTGTACACCTATGCAGCCATGTATTTCGGTGCCTATGTTGCGTTTCGGCAAGCGGGTGAGGCTTGTAGTGGATGGCCCCTGTGTAATGGCCAAGTGATCCCTCCATTAAGTGGCAATACCGGTCTAGACTTTGCTCACCGACTGGTGGCTTTGGGATTGGCCGCACTGGTTGTCGAACTCCTGTGGAAATTGCGCCGGGTCGAGGCGGATCGTCCCGATGTGCGGAGAGGCACAGGGTGGCTTCTGGTCCTAGTGCTGACTCAAATTTTCAGCGGAGCCTATGTGGCCCTTAGTCACGTGGCCACCGGACCCTACCTCCTTCATGTGGGGAACCTCATGGTTCTCTTTACGCTCATGAGTTATCTCGCACTCCAAGCCTTGCGGCCATCCGCCAAACAGCTAGATTGGGTGAATTCAGGGACTATCCCGTCGAGCTCGCCAGCCGCACCGGAGCACACACTTTAAAAAGCATCCAAGCTATTCCCGAACAATGAGCAATGATACAATGGGGGCAGTTGTATAGACCACCATAGGCAGGCGTTGCATGCATGAAAATCCAAGATTATACGATTCATCATTGCCCGTTACCCCTCGCCGTCCCGTTTCGGACGGCCTTGCGATTGGTTACTACGGTCGACGAGGTCCGTGTCGCGCTGACGACCGACACGGGCGCCGTGGGTATTGGGTCGGCGGCCCCTACGGCCGCTATTACAGGGGAAACGGTGCCCTCGATCATAGGAGCCTTGGAACAACATATACTGCCCGCAATTCGCACCGTCGACCTCGAAGATCGACACCAGGTATTTGAGACAATTCGGGGGTCGATCGTGGGAAACACATCCGCCAAGGCTGCCGTGGATATCGCCCTACATGACCTCTTTGCCAAAATTCGTGGTGAATCTCTGGTGACATATTTAGGCGGTGTGTCGCGATCTTTATGGACTGATGCCACCGTGAGCTTATCCGACCGTGAGATGATGCAACGCCAAGCTGAAGCGTTGGTGGAGCAAGGGTTTAAACACCTGAAAATTAAAGTGGGGGGGCGCGATGGTCATGACGTAGAACGCGTCATGGCGATTCGGGAGGCGATCCCAAGCCACATTGCACTGTGGCTGGATCCGAACCAGTCGTGGACGGTTCGTGAAAGCCTTGCGGCCTGCGAAGCATTGGCCGACTGGGCCGTGGAATTCGTGGAACAACCGACCGCTGCACTGGACCTAACGGGTCTTCGTACGATCACACACCGCAGTCCAATTCCGATTGCTGCGGACGAGAGTGTCTTTAGCCTAGACCAATTGCGTCGCATCTTGGATTTAGGCGCGGCGGACATCATTAATGTCAAATTGATGAAAAGTGGTGGACTAGCTGGAGCCTCGAGGTTAGCCGAATTGGTGGCCGACGCGGGCTTGGAATTAATGGTGGGGAGTATGATGGAAGGTATGGTATCGGTCACTGCGGCAGCGATGTTTGCCGCAGCGTATCGAGCGAAATACGTCGATTTAGATGCCGCGTATTTCCTCCGTGACCCTAAAACGGACGGCGGAGTGTCTTATCACGGAGGCAACATGACACTACCTTCAGGATCGGGCCTCGGTGTGCAGTTTTTATCGGAAGGAGCTTCGGCGTGAGACAAGATTCGCAAGAATTTTCGGTGCCGGGGGTTAGTCGGTCGATGCTTGAGCCTCAGTTTTGGTTAACTCGCATCGACGATGCAGCCACACCTCATGACTCGAACGCCATCCAGCGTGTTATCGAGCCCAGTCCCCATCTCGCGAATTTAGAGGAAATTTCTCAAGATTTTACCCAACCTCTGAAATGGGTCGCTGAGAGCCCTGCGGTTCCGGATGGGTATCTGCTAGATGGCCGATCTGTAGACTCGGACCTGCGTGAAGAGATTCTGGCCAATAAGGAAGTCCGCTCCGTTCCGGAACGTTTTGGCTTTAGCGTGCGTCGGGCACCGATTGGAGCTTGGCCTACGCGCAAGGCCATATTTCGGAGCGCCGCAGATCGGGAATTCGATCAAGTGCAACAAACCGCTCTTCATACGTTTGAGTCGGTTTTGATCCTGGGCGAGAGTCGAGACCGAGAATGGTATCTGGTTCAGTCCCGCACCTACCAAGGCTGGATTGCCAAAACTCATATTGCTTGGTGTGATTTCGATTTATGGAAGCGCTACAACACCGTGACGCATCCATTGGTGGTCATCGGTCGGGGCGCGAGCGTGGAGCCGGACCCGTATAGTGAAAATCCAGAGCCCTTGCCGCTCGAGTTTGGGGCTTGGTTGCCGAAGACTAATGATCCGGCGAAATTGGAATCTCGGCAAGACCCGATTTGGCATGATGTCGTGGATATGCCCACGCGTAAACCCGATGGGGAACTAGCTGTCGCACCGCGATTGGTGACCCGCACCGGACCGGTCGCAAACGGATTCTTACCAGCAACCCGTCAGTCGATTCTCACCAGTGCCTTTTCGCTCTTGGGCGATCGTTATGGCTGGGGCGACCGTTTTGATCGGCATGATTGCTCGAGCTTTATCATGGATGTGTACCGAACCATTGGCGTGCAATTGCCCCGGAATAGTAAAGCCCAAAGCCTATCGGTACCGAACCGGATCCTTTTGGACCCCCATTGGGAAAACGCCTTAAATCGGGCGCGACCCGGCGACGAACTCTATATGCCCGGCCATGTCCTTTTATATCTGGGTGTTGTTGACGGACAGCATTTCGCCATCCATGCCTTCGTCGGGTATTCCGAGGGACCGGGTACCCTACCTGTATTGGCCAATCAGGTTATGGTGACGCCACTGTCTCTACATTTGCGAGGTGGAGAGAAGCGGTATGGAGACGCCCTGACCTCGGTGCATGCGATTTTGTCGTAAGCCTCTATGGCGCCCTGTGGGGCAGGCACGTGTGAAAATTCTCTGTGGAAAAACAAGGTAACTCCCGATCGGCGACGAATATGATGAGAGGTATCCATCATATTCCAAAGATTGAGGAGGAATCGGTGCATGAAATTTTCGTCCAAAGTCTTAACGTTCGGGGCGAGTCTCATGGTGGTCGCTCTGCCTGCGATGGGAAGTAGTGTTGCCACGCTCCCGATGAATGCGCCCCGGATCGGAGCGGGGAAACCGCACGGTGGAGGCGGCTCGACCTCTTCGGGATGGTCGTCCACTAACTGGTCGGGGTACGCCTTGAGTAGCGCTACCAACGGTACTTACCATGCGATATCGGGGCAATGGGTGGTTCCAGCCGTCCTCGCAGGCCATGGCTCGACTTATTCATCCAGTTGGATCGGCATCGATGGATTTAATAATAGTAGCCTGATTCAAACCGGAACGGAGCAAGACTATTCGCAAGGCAGTGCGCATTACTATGCCTGGTGGGAGATTCTTCCGGCTGCGGAAACTAAGATTAGTCCGTCGCAATATCCGGTACAACCCGGTGACCACATGTCGGCCAACATTAAAAACAACGGGAACGGAACCTGGACCATAACCTTAGCGGATAGCACGGAGAACTGGAGCTTTACCACGACTCAAAGCTATAGTGGGCCGGGTACGTCTGCAGAATGGATTGAGGAGGCCCCAACCATCGGCGGCCGCGTGGCCACGCTAGCCAATTACGGCCAGGCTACGTTCAATCCAGGAACCGTTAATGGCGGAAATCCCGCATTGATGTCGTCTGAATCCGGCGTGATGATCCAGAAACGAAAGCAAATGTCGACGCCATCCTTACCCGATTCGGATACCGATGGATTTAATGTGGCCTATGGATCCAAGGCTCCTAGCCCACCTGCCAGCTAGGAAAAGAGATGATCTAAACATCGAGCCCTTCCCAAACGGACAGGGCTCGATGCTACTTTGTCGTAGATTTTGGGTAGTGGATGGTTACATGGTTGGGATCCACGATCTCTCGATATTTATCGATGACCTGCTTTAAGTCATTCCAGGCAAAAGATTTCCATTGCGGGTTGCGTAGTAAGGCCGCGGGGTGGTAGGTCGGCATCAACCACATGTCTTGCTCGCGATGCCAGGTTCCATGGATGCGCGTAACCCGAGCCTCGGGACCTAAGAAGCTTTGAATGGCTGTCGCTCCCAGGAGGACGACAATGGCCGGGCGGAGCAAGCGCAGTTGTGCATCGAGATGTGGACGGCATTGCAGCAGTTCTTCGGGGAATGGCGTCCGATTGTCGGGTGGCCGACACTTGACGGCATTGAGGATATAGGCAGTGTGATTGCGGTCTAATCCCATCGCGGCGAGCATTTTGTCTAGGAGTTGCCCGGCAGGCCCAACAAATGGGCGGAGTTGCCGATCTTCTTCGGCACCGGGCCCCTCGCCACAAAACACAATACGGCTTGTGGCCAGTCCCTCTCCGAACACGACGCCTCGTGCAGTATTGCGCAATGCACATCGATGACACGAAGACACTTCTTCCGATAATTTTTGTAAGTCCTCCGTTGGCATGGACTTTCCCTCCTACTCTTTAGCATAAGGGATGGCCCACGATTTGTCCTCCGGGGGCAACCTGGGATCGTCTGCGGGAAATTCTCCAAAATTGGCCGTCCGCAATCGCTATTTTAAGCAGGGCGTAGCTCCCGGTCCACACGCCATGCCCATCTTTGCCGGTGTATGGATTTTATTGCGGTAC
>JAJYPK010000008.1 GCA_021795465.1 Bacillota bacterium | reverse complement strand
AATGCAACAGCATGTCCCATTGGCTGTCCAATTCCGACGGCGTTGTTTCGGTTGTTGTCATTTCCCCTGACATCATCTCGATTCATCTCCATAGGATGGGATTTTCTTCCCGTCCTACTTCGCGACTCTTGGGTAAAAATCCTTTACGTACAAACAATTTTGTTTAAAGTTAGCGCCTATGGGGTCTGTACCCGCCTCATAGAGAAGTTCAACGTGGGACTCATGCATGGAAATCAACTTGACGCGTTCGCCGACAAGTTCTACTGGAGCAATCTCCATTCTTCATACGCCCTTTCATTCTGCGTCAGAACGTCATTGAGTCCCTTTATAAGGATATATGATATTCTGATCACGAGACGAAGAAAAACATCGTCGATGCGAAAGTTATCATCCAGTGTCGAGGTAGAATGCACATGAACATCTGGATCCGAATCGACCAGGGCCGCAGTACATCTGCCGGGATTTTCGAGCACACGGCTTTAAGCCTAATGGGTCAATGCCATTCCCATAATGATCGAATCCAGTGGGTTATGCCGATAACCGACGGTTATTCTTTAGCGTGTAGCAATACATTGAGCGATCTCCCCGTCTCCTCGATCACAATTATCCCCCCGGGAACGGAACATCGCCACGTAATGAAACAAGCACCTGTTGTCGTTCTCGTTTCGATGGATCGGGAAGTATGGAACGAATTAGTTGCTTCCTGGCAGGACGATGGGTCCGGGCTTGTCGGGGGCGTACACTGCGATATCGAGCAACATAGGGAGTCTGATACATAGACTCTATCAGGCGGCAAAACTGGCTTCTGCTCCAGGATCGTCTGTGCTGTTAGCATCGTTGTCCATGCAGCTAGGGATCTCGTGGTTGCAAGACACAAACTCTGCGGAGCCTCGGTTTCAACATGAAGAGGCCATTGAAAAACTCTGTGTGCGATTGCGACAATACCTTGTTCACGCTTGGACTATAGATGAAATGGCTCGAGAGGTGAATCGCAGTCCTGCACAATTGCTCCGTTGTTTTCTTCGTGCAAAAGAGATATCGCCGCATAGATATTTAGTCCGCCTACGACTCGAATTCGCAATCGACGAGCTATCCCGAACAGCAAAGTCCATTGATTTGGTAGCTCAAGAGAGCGGATTTCGAAGCCTGCGGGGATTCGAGATGGCTATGAGATCTCATTATGGAGTTTCCCCTTCCCAAGTAAGAAGTCTCGCATGGCCCAAATAGGGTATAACATATCCCTACGTCACCGATTGGTTTCCGCGCAGGACGACCGGGGATCCACCGCTAAATCATAGCGAGAGCGTAGTGACACTCCTCCATAAACTTGCCGCGCAGTTCACCCGCCGGCCCATCACCCTGGGTTCTAGACAACGCCCGTTATCCACGCAATGCCTACGTAATGGCCGAGGCGGAACGCCTCAAGATTACGTTGCTCTGGCTGCCGACGTAATCCCCTAATCTCAACCTTATCGAACGGCTCGCGAAGTTTGCGAAGGCTGACGAGCTATGCAGCGAGTACTGGTGGTGTCTGCATGGACGGTACTATCCGAAGTTTGCGCCGTTCAAACAGGCCCTCGTCGATGGCTTGGCCGACCCCAGTGGTCGCCATCACGCCAAGCTCCGCACCCTGTTGACACTCAATTTTCAAGTCTTCAAGTCGGTGGCACGAATCATCAACGGTTAGACGCGAAGGGTATATTCGTTCACTCATGGGCATACCAATAAGTTGCCAAGACCTAACTTCACTCAATTGTATACCCGGGCAACCCTTGCCAAAAGTCACCAAAAACCGAGGCTCCTTCCCTAATGATCAGATCTGATCAAGATGCCGGGGCTGGCCACGTGCATCCCAATCCCACCCGGGAATCAATAGTCCCGGGCTATGGCGAGATTCTGTGCCAATGTGCCTTGCAGTTTGGACGCTGGCATTGGAGGTCCTCTATCAAGCTATACACGAGACCTTTGACATCCGCTCCAAGGTAAATCTCCATCCGAACGAGTGTAATTGCAAAGGCCCGCAGGCACTGCGGGCCTTGAAGATGCTTTTGCCTGGTAAAAGTTCAGCAATGGTTGACGCGGCCGATGTAAAATTACACCCCTGGCGCCCCTTGCCATTTCAGATCGGGATGGTCGATTAGGCGCATCACCTCTTTCATGATAATCAACACGGGTGACCAGAAAACGGGCACTGTCAGCACTTCCCCCAGCGCATCCGGCAATGCCCGGGGCGCAGTCTGCATTCCCAAAAAGACCCAACTTGCGTGCTCTTTCGCTAAACGCAGATAGGCAGCTGGCGTCAGTGACGCTGCTTTCACGGCTGCTTCCACCGGCATACCCCCGGCGAGGCACCGGCCCAGCACGTGCGGCAAATCTACAACCGGGTCTTGCTGCCACGTGGACCGCGTCACATCGGTGCTAATGGTGTCAGGGTCCAGACCGGCTGCGTGAGCCGCTGCAAACACTTTCCAGGAAAAATGATGGCGACCATGGCCAAGGTCCAGTACAACCTGCTGAGCTCTGGCGCGACCCAAAGCGCGGACCCTTGTTTCCAGTGTTTCACCGTCTGTTAAAGGCGCATAGATGTGCGTCAGCACATCACCAGACCGGAGACTGGATGCCACCAGCTCTGTCGACAAGAATGTTCCAGTCCAATGCACCATCAGGGGAACATGAAAATGGTGCGACCATAACAGGCCAATCTGCAGGAGATCCTCGTCATCCTCGCGGTCATTCTGACCCAGACGGATCTTGAATCCCACAAAGTGCCGGGGCATGTGGAACGCGTGAGCTGCGGGGTCGGCCATGTCAGGCACCACCTTCCGCAGCCTCGGCGCCTGGGGAAAAGTCTTCAGTCCTTCGGGCAAGAGTGACACCCACCACCGTATGGACTCAGAAGAGTGGAGCGGTTCCGAATCCCACGAGCCCCAGCCATAAGTTCCGCCATCGGCCGCATGGTGAACGCCCGACTTCCTCAGCCATTCCCAGGGAATCCCCACCGAGTCTTCACTTCCCCGGTCAATATGGGCGTGCAGGTCGACCAGACCCGGTACGGCGATAATGTGTTCGCCAAGCCGAATACGCTGGTCACCAGCCCCATCCATGCTGACATTCAGCTCTGTCAAGGGCCGAATCCCCGCTTCAGTCAACTGCCGCCCTCCCGTAAATGTCCACTGTCCCATCTGGGTCACCTTCCCCCCGCTTTATTGCGAAATGGCTTCGAGCTGCACGTTATTGGTCCGGGGGCCAAAAAATCCAATTGTAATCGCCACGATGGCCATCGCCAGCCCTATCGTCACAAACACACCATTGACGCCGTAATGCTTGAGCACCACCGCAATCAAAAACGCCGTCAGCATCGCGCTTAACCGGCTCCAGCTATAGGTAAAGCCGATGCCGGTAGAACGGGCCCGGGTGGGAAACAGCTCTGACTGGTAGGCATGAAACGTTGCGGAAAACGCATTGTTGAACAAGGTAATTGCCACTCCCACTAAAACAATCAGGAACGGACTTCTCACATGGGCAAACAGCAAGCCCAAGACCCCGATAGACAAGCTTTCAATCACAATCAACCACTTCCGCTGCACCCGCTCAATCACCAGCATGGCAAACCACGGGCCCACCGGATTGATGAGGGCAATAAGGAAGGTATAGAACAAACTGTGCAGCAGAGTAAACCCTTCTTTAAGCAGCAACGTCGGCACCCATGCCGCAAACCCGTAGAATCCAATCGTCTGGAAGAACTGAAACACCATCATCATGATGGTACGACCCCGGTATGCGGGTTTCCAGATTTCGCGGAAAGGATTCTTCGACGTCATCTCTGGCAAAGCTGGCAGAGGAGCCGGCAAAGCAGCATGGGTCTCTTCTATTACGCTCTTCTCAATATTGTTCATAGCCTCGTCGGCGTCGGCCACCCGCCCATGCAGCGAATACCAGCGGGGAGACTCGGGAATCCGCAAGCGGATAAACCAGACGATGAGGGCCCCCAACGCGCCAATCAACACCACCCAGCGCCAGCCTGACACTAAGAAATGGGTCGGCACCAGCAGGTAGGACACGAATGCAACCACGGGTACGGCAGTATAGGTAATAACCTGACTGAAGGCGATATACTTGCCCCGGGTGTTATGCGGCACCACTTCCGTGATATAGGTGTCGATCACGACCAGTTGGGCTCCAATGCCAATCCCCGACAGCGTGCGAAAGGCTAAAATCCACCCCACCGAGGGCGACAGCGCCATCAGTGCCACAAATACCGAATACAGAATCAGAGAAAACGTGAAGACAGTTTTCCGGCCCCAAAGGTCGCTGATGAGGCCAAAGCCAATCGTGCCGACGAACATACCGGCGAAACCGAGAGAAATAAACAAGGTGAGATCGGCCAGAGTGAAGATTTTAGCCGACAACAGGGCTGCCCCCACGTACCCTGCCATGAAGAGGTCATAAAACTCAAACCATCCGCCCATGGAAATCAAGGTGACAAAGCGACGGAAGTAGTGGGTGGGCGGCAAGCGGTCCAACCGGGCCGCAATGGTTGCGGGCGCCGTCTCAGCAAAATCGCTCATAATAATTCCCCTCTTTCGAAGAATTGTAATTGCGGGATAATTACAGGCAGAAAACACCAGGGAAAGGACAATCCCCTGCAACACTATTGGTCAGCACGCTACCGGCTGACGACCTGCTTCAGCCACTCTTCTGTACCCGCGAGACCCGGAATATCCACTCCCGTGTCATATCCCCAGCCCTCGAGCCACGTCGCAAGTTTTACCGAATTCAAATTACCAGGCGCATTCGGTGCAAAAGGACAGCCGCCCAACCCCGCCAAAGCCGACTCAAATCGGCGGATCCCCTGATTTAGAGACGCTTTAACGTTTTCTTTCCCCAAGCCCGAGCGGTCGTGAAAATGCACAGCCAGCGGCATGTCCCCCACCGCCGTCTGCACCCCCCGCACCACCCTGTCCACGTCCTCGGGGGTTGCCACCCCGACGGTGTCCGCCAGCACAATTTCACAAGTGCCCGCCAGCATGTAGCGCCGGGCGATTTCAGCCGCCACCTCTCCGGTATCCGTCTCTTCCGGGTACAGGGAGCCAAACGCGCAAGAAATGGCACCGCGCAGCACCTTCTGCGGCTGCCTGGCAAGAGATTCAAACTCCCGCAGGGAGTCTTCTAGGGGACGCCCCACATTGTCTTGCTGGTGGCGCGGACTGGCGGAGATCACATAGGTCAAATACCCTGCCTGGGTCAATTTCGCGCGGTCATAACCGCACCGATTGGGAATCAGCGCAATCCACTGTGCGGCCCCTGCGGGCAATTGGGACAAGAGCACTTCCGCATCAGCCATCTGGGGCACCATCTTGGGAGACACGAACGACGTCACTTCAATCCACTGCACGCGAGCCTCCACCAACCGGTTGACCAATTCAACCTTGACAGCCGTATCCACAAACCACTTCAAGTCCTGCAAACCGTCGCGAGGTGTCACGTCAATAATTTTGGCTGACCCACCCATTCACCGGATCACTCCTTCCGCTTTCAGACGGTCAATCTCAGACAAACTCCTGCCCAGCACGTGCTGAAGGATGGTGGACGTGTCCCGCCCCACCGCGCCACCTACACAGAGAATTCGGCCAGGCGTCGCACTCAGGCGTGGAACCACGCCAAGCATGCCGACAGTGCCTCCTTGCTCGCTGGGAACCCGGACCATCATGTTTCTTGCCGCAAACTGAGGATCCTCGGCAATTTCCTTGGCGCTCATAACCAGCCCAGCGGGCACCCCCGCTGCGGTCAGTTGTTCCATCAAGAGGGCGGCGGGCAATGTTGCAGTCCATGCGGTGATAATTTCATCCAGTGCGTCGGCATGCTTCACACGCTGCGGATTATCCGCAAATCGCGGATCTCGCAACAGGTCATCCCTGTTCATCGCTGACGCCAAGGCCGCAAACGTCCCCTCGGTATTAGCTCCAATGGCCACCCACGAACCGTCCACTGTAGGATAAGTGCCAGAGGGAGCTGCCCTGAGCAGCTGATTTCCCGACCTCTCCTGGACAATCCCCTGATTCAGAAATTCGGGCATCATGGCTTCGGTTAAACTCAGCACCGATTCCGTCAGGGCCACATCCACCAGCTGCCCTTCCCCCGTGTCATCGCGGTGCCGCACAGCGGTAAGAGCTCCAATGACAGCATATAAAGCAGCCAGTTCGTCTCCAAGGGAGACACCTGTGCGGACCGGTGGGTGGTCTGCATAGCCTGTGACATAGCGGATGCCGCCCATTGCTTCCGCGATGTTTCCAAATCCCGGGCGGTCGCGGTAGGGTCCTGTCAGCCCGTGGCCGGTAATCTGCACATACACCAATGACGGGTGATTCTCTTTTAGCCGGCCATAGTCCAGTCCCCAGTTCTGAAGCGTCGCCGGCCGCAAGTTGGCAACCACGACGTCTGAGCGCATAGCCAGATCCCCGACTATGGTCTGACCCTCTGGCGTTTTAAGGTCCACCGACACCAGTTGCTTATTGCGGGACTGCATCTGCCACCACCACGATGAGCCAGTGGGTGACGCAGAACCCCACGTGCGCAGATTATCTCCGGACGGTGGCTCAATCTTGATGACGTCCGCGCCAAAGTCCCCCAGAATCCGTGTCGCCGAAGAGGCCGCCACCAGCGATCCAATTTCCAGTACCCGCAATCCCTGCAAAGCCGTGTTCTGCTCCGTCATTCTCTCGCCTTCTTCATGTCAAAGATTCATCCCACTGGCTTTCAATAGCGTGAGCTGCCTTAAGCAATTCCTGGACCATCACGGGCAGCGTCTCCGGGGCAAATCGGCTGATAGGGCCGGACAGCGCCAGGGAAGCTTTCACCTGGTGATCTCGGTCCCATACCGGAGCGCTGACCGAAGCCAATGCACTATCGCGCTGTCCTAAGCTCACAGCGAATCCATCATGCTGAATTTGGTGCCACGCACCATCCGGTGGCCAAGGCATCGGTTCACTGGCTCCGAAAAACTGGACAGATTCGTCCCACAATCTCTTCCGCTCCAATTCCTCCAGCCAAGCCAGCAGGACATGACCCGACGAACCCGCATAGAGAGGCAGCGGTTCGCCTACAGCGATGCTGTGTCGCAGCAGTCCAGGCCCTTCGACCCGCGCCGCGCAAATTCGAATGGCGCGCACCCGGACGTAGATGGATGCTGTCTCCCCAGTACGCTCGACGAGGTCTTCCAGTACCGTCTGGGCCACGTCGGTCAACGACTGGGCCTTTAAGGCCCTTGCCCCCCACTGCGCCAATCTCCATCCCGGAGTGTACTGCCCCTGATGGCGGGTGAGAATTCCTTCCGCCACCAGAGAATCCAAAATACGGTGCAGTGTGGGACGCACAATCTTGAGCTGACGGCTCATTTCGGCAACCGAAACAGCCTCACGGTTCACCGACAAATAATCGAGGACCTGCCCAATTTTCGTCAGCACAAGAATGCTGGAATTGTCTTCTGTCTGCATTGTGGACACCTTCTCCGTATTATGGACACATAAACATATTCGGCAAGTATTCAGTGAATTCCTGCATCGTCAGCCTTGCTCTAAAATTTATTTTTTCTGTTTCCGCAAGTCTCCAGTTCTTCGATTGTTGTGAATACGGCTTGGATCACTTGCGAAGCATCGGTACATTTTTGCGTTTTGCCTCCTATGCGTCTTGGTCAGCGCCGGAGCATTCTGCCATGCAGGTCCCAAAAACGGAGGTCAGAGACCCTGCGCACAAAATCTGCACAAAAGCGGATGGCAAGGCAAGTGGGCCGGGGCTCCAAAAACTATATTAAGCAACATGCAGATGCCCTTCATAAATTTTGTGAATCAAGATTGGCATGATTGTGTACGGCGTGCAAAGTGCCAAAAGCCGTCAAAGAACATGCCAACCATGCGCCAATCCCGGCAGCCGTTCGCAGTCGGCGAGACCGTCGGTCACCGTCTGCCCCACCGAGTAGTATGACGAGCCGATTTCCGATTAGCCCGTCTCGGCAAGGGGGGCAGGGTTGGACGGCACGACAGTCACTTGGTAGCCCAGGCGCTTCAAACACCGGAGATGAATCCATGCACTTACGGATTGCTTCACGATGCGAATGATACAATCTACTAGTTGCCAAATAATCCCACATTGGATTACACTATACCCACCACAGAGCCAAAAGAGGGGGATATATCCGGTGTCGTTGCCTCGGATCGCGGTTAGCCAAGCACCATATGTGCGAGACGTGGAGGTGGCACTAAATCGTGTCCTGGCGCATATGCGCCAGGCTGCTGGCCATGGCATGGATATTATTGTGTTCCCCGAATGGTTCATGGGATTGAATCCCGTGGAGGTAATCCCAAACCGTCTCACGCAGCGAATCGGAACGTTGGCCAAAGAACTGAACCTCCTGGTGATTACCGGGAGTTTACGTGTGCTAGACAATGACACGGGAAAAAAGCAGCAACGCGGCATGATCATCGAGCGGGATGGCACACTCATTGGGAGTCAAGCCAAAATGGGATTCGTCCCAACCGAGCGCCCTTGGTTTGAACCCGGACTGGGAATTAGCCCCATCACAACCAGTTGGGGCAAATTTGTCATTCTATTGGGCCTCGATGCCATCGATCCGATCCATTGGAATGCCACCTTAGCAACCAGGCCTCGTCTTGTGGTACTTGCGACCAGCGCTAACACAACCCAAGAACGCCACCACCTGCAAGAACTTGCCGTCACCCGCAGTTTAGAATTAGACGGCACCGTAATCTTGAGCCCACTTCTCGGTCGGTTCGGCGGTGCGCAGCATGTTGGCGGAGCCGTCATTGCCCACCAAGGCCGCATTATTTCTTCGGCTGAAGACGATGAAACCTTGGTAATGGCTCAGGATCCCAAGGCGCCTTTGGTACAATTAGGGGTGGTGGATGTGTCCTCTTACATGCCACTTTGTCCCGCACCCAAGGGATTTAATCTGGATCCCAAAAAAACGCTGGGACCCGAAGCGGAAAAACGGGTGCTGTTGGACTGGGGAGCCTTACGAGCGTCCGATATGTTGGGTGCTGGGCGCGAGATCCTATCGCAGGCCCGCGGCAATCCTCGTTGGGTCGCATTGGCCCCGGCACGCCCGATGGCGTCAAGGGAGTTGGGTATTCTTTTGGAAGACGGGGCCGCGGGCGCCTTTACCTATCCCGGACTCGATGGCATTGCCCCGTACTCCGAGCCAATCCGTGACCTCGGCAAAGTCCTGTCGCTCCATCGTCGCCCTTTGATCGTCCACACTGGGCCAGGCGTCACCTCCTTACGTTACGATAGACCAATTCTTTGGGACGACTTCCTTCTCGAATTTCCTACCGTACCTGTCGTGTTGCTCCACATGGGTGGACGCTCACCATATTTGGAAGAAGCCCTATTGCTGGCCGAACGGCACGCCCAAGTGTGGCTGGAAACCAGCCAGGCACCTCTCTTGGCTATTAAAGAAGCCCTGGCCGCCATTCCCGATCGTCTATTATTTGGAAGCGGTGGGTTAGCACGCGACTTTGCGGTAGAGTGGGACAAAATATCCCAAATCGAACCAAGCGTCCCTCCAGACGTGTATCAAAACCTGCTCCATAATAACGCCCTCAGTCTCTTCTTTAGCGATTCAAGTTTCACAAGCCGAGAGACCTTACGCATCGTACGACGCCCCAGCTAGAGATCCGCCCCGGGGCTCACACTCGAGGCAGGTCCAACAACGGGTTCCCTTCAAACTCCTTTCATCCCCAGACATTCACCTGGCACGCCATTGATTGCCAGGCTTTTCAGCGTGCGACGACATGGACTTCCCGAAGAAGGCGGTCCTCGCAGAAAAAAATCCTGCAGTAAAAACAGGAATTTGGCCCCCATTCGCGAATTTTTTCCGTATAGCGGTCCAGATTTCTCAATGTACACGTCGAAATGGATACCGCGATGAGGAGGGATCACATGCCCATCACTACGCTCATTGTGGACGACACCGCAGAAACGCGTGACGTGCTGTCAATGTTAGTGTCCCAAGCTGGGGCCCAAAGTATCAAAACCGTGCCCGACGGTCCTACGGCATTGGCACTTCTAGAAAAGGAACCCGTAGACCTTGTGTTCACGGACTACCAAATGCCTGGAATGGATGGGATTGCGTTGTCACGTGAATTACGCATCCGATACCCACGAATGACGTTGGTAATGATTACGGTGTTGGATGATCCTGAACTAAGGCATCGGGCTTTGCTCGCAGGTGTAGACATGTTCTTGCCTAAACCTATCACCTTAACCACGTTGGATACCTTAATCGCCTCATTAGAGCGAATTCCTCACGATGTGGAGGACTGGAATCAATGGTTAGCGCAATGGGTGAGCCCTCGCCAAGAAGTATAAGATGAGTATTAAGCAGTGGTTCATACAACGTGCAAAACGCAATCTTGATGGGGTACCGGTACCAGCGGAAATCCCCACGCTACCGATCGTTGAAGAATCTGTCCCAAAATCCCCGCAACCAGGCGCAGTTTGGGTGGAGGGCAATGGCCACATTCATGTGAAAGATCCCGACCCCGGGGAACCCTATGCCGTCATTTACATGGATCCTGGAAGATCTGATATCGAGTTAATCGTAAACGGAAAACCGCGTGTCGGGTCTATCGTGGTCCAAGCAAGCGACCATATTGTGGCGCGACCCCAATCACCGGCTTCTAGATCCCGAGTCACCGTCGATGTCGACGGACCCGGGATGGTGGCCACTCTCACCGCAACCTTTGAAAGAGGGGTGGTGCGCCAACTGAAAGACAGTGCTCCAGCATCTTTTTTGGAGATCGCCAGCTACGATTTTTTGCGCGCCCCCGTGCCCATTTTGATGGAGCATGTTCTGGCTGAAATGGACCATAAACAAATTCGTTACGGGCGCGTGTCGCCTACGCTCATTGAAGATTTCCTGCAACAACGCCAATCCGGGTCGATACCCATCGCGTATGGGTCCGCAGCAGAACCTGCTGTAGCCGACACCTACCTTCCGGTGCCGCGACGCGCCACCGAAAACTATCCCGGTACCGAGATTTCGCATCCGGATTTGGTTTCCGCGGGCACCGTCGTAGCCACCCGAGTGACCGGTAATCCCTCTCGCGTGGGCATGACCGTTTTTGCGACACCGATTGCTCCCCCCCATTCTGCCATGCCCTCCTTACATATGGGCCCCGGAATCGTTCCCATGAATAAGGGGCAGCACTTGGTCGCCCATGTCCCGGGTCGCGTCATCTGGGACGATAAAGGGGTTCGTTTGAGGCCCTTAAAAGTGATAGACCATAGTCTTTCCCGTGATAATGAGATTCTCCACGAAGACGGGGATCTCCTGGTTGAAGGTTCCTTGACCCACACCGTATTGACTGTCGAGGGGAACGTGATCATCACCAAAGACGTCAGCCATTCGCGCATCCTGGCTGGTGGAAGTATATTCGTCGAAGGGACCACGGATTATGCGACTCTCGAATGCGGTGTCGCCGATCCGTTTGCCATCGAGCTCCGTAGGAAAATCTCTGAGATCGGCGACGCCGTCGAGACTCTCACGCAAATGATGGAACAGGTCCGCTTGGAGGCACCCGACGCCTATCGCCACCAATTTTCCAACGTACTAGAAAAGTTATTCCGACAAAAATGTAGTTTTGTGCCTGCCACCGTCCTATGGCTGAGCCAGAGAAAAGGCATCGACGAAAGCCCTCCTCGCGCTCTCTCGGGTGTCGGTGTGCTCATTGAAAAGATTCTCCAGGGATTCGAACCTCAAGCCTGGCAGGAGATGCAGGACATGAACGCTTTGGAAAATCTCCATACCGCGATCGAAGAGTGGCTATCGCGGGAGGCACCCGTTACCCCTTTGACTGATGCTTCCCAAACCGCCTTTCTTCACAATACCTACCGTTCCCTGATTCGGTCCCACGGTGCCATTGTAGTTAGAGATGCGGTAACCTCGGACATGGAAGCCGGAACTCAGATTCAAGCTCGAACCCTGGTAGGGGGATTCTATCAGGCTCACCAAGCCATTACGGCCCAATTTATCGGATCCGAAGATCGTACCGAAACGAGCATCCAAGTCTTTACGGCATCGGGTAAAGTTACTGCAGATATTCTCTTCCCCAACACGGTCGTGCAAATTGGGCAACAACGGCACCGCGTAAACCGGGTCACTAAAAATGCGGTGGTCGACAGCCTTTAAGATGCCGGCATGGTTTCCTTGTCAGAAAGATTATAAGGGCTTAATCCTTTGGTCTTAGAGTCCGTAGTGCCTACAATGAACCTGTATCACCTGCAAACTCGGTGAAAGCCGAGGACGCAAAACCACGGGTCTAACGCTCTCACGCGATAGAGTCAGGATAGCCGGGTTGCCGGAGCTGGTTCCGGCTTCGAAAGGAGTGGACGTATTGCTAAAACGACTCGCTCTGATTGGACTGGCGCTAGGGGTGCTGCTGGTTGGCTCCCTTCCCGCATTTGCGGTCACCGCCACCCCTAGTCACGGCGTTCACACCAATGGTACCATATTCTATTGGGACGACTAGCCGAAGGCAGGATCTTCTCCTGCCTTTTTCTCCCAATGACAATAAATGAGGTCAGTACAGTGGGACACACGTTTGACGAAGATTTTTCCATACGAGACCCCCAAGATCGTGGCATCCGACTCTTAGAAGAGGAGCGCCGGCGCATTGCCCGTGATTTGCATGACGGGCCGATTCAGGTGCTCATCAACCTCAGCATGCGTCTGCAAATTGTCCAGCGTATGATGCTCACCGATAGTAAACTCGCCGATGAGGAACTCCAACGTATTCAACAACGCCTCACCGGATCGATCAACGAAATCCGTCAGTTGATTTATGATCTACAACCGGTGGCCATTGATGAAATAGGGCTAATCGCCGCCGTGACATCATTATTCAACCGAATAACACAAGACACGGGACTGACCTGCCACCTCACGATAGACGAGGCTTTAAAAGAAAAACCTTTGGCCTTGAGCCCAGCCCGCACCATTGGTACCTACCGACTGATTCAAGAAGCGCTCAGCAATATTCGAAAACATGCTCAGGCAGAGAGCGTGACCATAGCACTCTCTACCCGAGATTCTTCGCTCAAGCTCACAATTCACGATGATGGCATCGGGTTTGACCCCGCCACCCGGCTTTCCGGTCATTTTGGCTTAGCCACGATGATAGAGCGCGCAGAATATATGGGCGGCTCCGGTGAGATACACTCCACGGCTGGCCAAGGGACGCGCCTCATCTTTTTCGTGCCTTTAGACAATCATGTGGCATGAACCCTGGCGTCAGGGGCAACGGCTCTATCGAGGCGGATGGTTAGATGCTGCCCACGAACAGTTTACGATAGCATTGGATTTTGTTGCGACCGACTTTGTGGCCGAGGCCCAGATCATGGATGCGATGGGTCGCATTGCGATGCAGCGGAATCGGCATCAGGACGGCATTCATTGGTTCCGCCAGGCACTATCCGTCCTGGGTGATTACCCGGAGCTCCAGTTCGTCATCACCCTGCACTTAAATATGGCGCTTTCTCTCGGCGCTGATGAAGACCGCGCATTAAGAGGTCTACAGCGCCTGGAACTCCAAGTGTCTTCTCAGCCTCGACGGCAACAAGCCATTTATCACCTGAACCATGGGGTCGCATACACCAACGCTCAATTATATCGCCAAGCGCTCGAGCGGCTTAGAAAGGCTCAGACCTTATTAACGGCCGAAGATATGCCACAGATGGGCTATCCCCTTCACACCAATCTTGGGGTGGTTCTTACCGCGCTCGGCGATTATGCCGCCGCTCGCCAAGAGCTATTAGACGCCCTTGAGTGGTCCCCGGATACCGGGCTTCATGCCTTAAATGAACTGACCCGACTGGCCATTCTCTCGAATGACGAGAACCAGGCAAAAGTTTATGGCCAACAAGCCATTGAACGCATGTGGAGCTCTTTAATGACCTTCGAAAAACGTGAGTTGGCCAACCTCTCTGAAATTCTGGCGCAATTTGCCGCCAGTGCCGGGGATGCGGCTCTTTGCCGGCAACTGATTGACACCGCGCAAACGCTTTATGGTCAAAGTGGGGTGTGGAGGCATTGGCGTCGCCTTCAAGACTATTCGGAAGCATCCGAGGGACCTCATGACAACACCGCCGCGCCGTTTTTAGCGGATATCCACCGTTTCTTGCAAATGCTACAGATGATGTTGGCCCAGGATATCCTCCATGAGAAGCTTCCCGTCGTCGCTGATGTGCGTACGCAAGTGGCAGAAGCCATGGCGTCGGCCCACGGGTGGGATGCCGACCTTCGCCGGGATCTCACCTTGGTGTCACGCTTAGCGGACTTAGGACTGGCCGCCATTGACTACGACGTGGTGCATGATCCCCATAAGAGCCTTGCGACGTGGAACCGGTATCGCGCTCATCCCGCGTTGTCGCTTCAGCTCCTGGCCCCTTTGGATCTCCCCCATTCGATCACGGAGGCCATTGGTGACCACCATGAACAACCCGACGGGGGTGGATTCCCAGTAGCTAAGACCGCGTCCCAAATCTCTCCCTTGGCCCAAGTTTTTAGTGTGGCCCACGCCTATGCTTGGGATGTTATCTACCGTGGGATTCCCCATAGCCAAACGCTTAGCAACCTAGAGACCAAAACCCCCCATGAACTGCCCGAGTTTTGGGTCCACACCCTGTTCAGCTTATTTACTTCCCACTAAAATTCCGGCCGCCGTGCCCTCTCATGCCCCGATTCCCGCTGTCGAAAACCTGGGTATGCTCTCATCAACAAAACGGCTATAATAAAGAAAAGTCGGATAAGGTAGGGTCAGTCTTGATAGAAGTGGAAACAGATGCGTCAGTGGATTTGGTCCCCGTGGTTGATCTGAGAGGTCGGCCCTTGTCTCCCTGTACTCAGGAAAAAGTTGAGCAAAATCTGCGCGATGGACTGGCTCACCTTCAAGATGGCGTGCTTCACCTGAATTATCGACCCATGGCTTATCGCGCCGTCTACCGGGCTGTAAGGAAACGCGACGGTTTACGGTGTGCCTGGTGCCATGGTGTCGGTTCCACTCTAGAACACGTGATCCCGGTCTGTTGGGGCGGCCTCACGACCTTATCCAATTGTGTGATCGCGTGTCGTGCGTGTAACCACAGTCGTAACAATGCTCTTCCTGACCAATTTCTTGCGTGGACGGGGTTTCGTCCCACCCACCCCGTCATCCTGCGGATTTTAAAAGACCAGGACAAAGCCTTGCAACAAGCCCAAGATGCCCTAGCACGGAAATCCATCACGGCCTGCACCAGCAAGGAAGAGGCTCAAGTGTGGGTCGCATTTCAATCGAGTCAACTCGACCGCGTGCGCCCGGCCCCCCCAAGCCTTCCCCAATCGCGGTTCAAGCCCGATGCCAAACCGTTTTTCGATATCTTCCTACCCTGATTCCTGTCGTTGGCCACTTACGCGAGGCGTGCGCGTCCCTTAGCCCAATTGCGGCGTCCCGCCACAACTTCGGCCATCGTTGTTGCCAGCGGGATGATGGCATGAGCCGCGTCCATGAAGTCGTCTAGACCGATCGCTCGTCCCCGTTCGGCAGCGAGAAATCTCGCGTCCGTGACAATGGCCTTAAGTTCGGCACCGGAAAAATCCTCGGTGGCCGCCATCAGGGGTGACCATCCCCAAGCGTCCCGTTCTACGGGTATCGCGGCGCTTTTCATGTGGATTTCGAGGATTTGACGCCGGGCCTTCTCGTCAGGCAAGTCGACAAAAAACAACTCATCGAACCGACCGCGACGTAAGAATTCCATCGGAAGTTGCTCGACATCGTTGGCCGTTGCCACCACCACCACAGGGCTTTGGTGTTCTTCCAACCAAGTCAAAAAATGGCCGAGTGCGCGGGCCGTAGTCCCGGCGTCGGTCACCCCCGAGCCTTCGCGTCCCGCTAGCACCTTTTCCACTTCATCCACCCACAAGACACAGGGTGCGAAATCCTCCGCCTTCGCCAGGGCCTGCTGCCAACGGGCCTCGGATTGTCCGATGAAGCGTCCAAATAGTTGGCCCACGTTAAGCCGTACCAAAGGGAGTCCCCAGAATCGCGCTAAGACTTTGGCGGAAAGGCTCTTACCTGTGCCGGACATGCCGAACAATAGGACACCGCGCGGTGCCGGAAGACCATAGGACGAATCCCACGCCAGTTTTCTTTGAGCCGCCCACGCCTTGAAATGAGGTAGGCCTCCAAGCTCTTCAAATCCCGGTCCTTCTGGGATCCATTCCAAACCTGCCGTGCGGGTTGTAAAGCGAGTCTGAATGAGAGTCGCCAGTTCCGGCGCCAATGCTAGCCATTTTTCTTCCGCCTGAGTCGTCGGCCATCCGATGGCGCCTGGGGTAAGGTCAAGCGAAAGCTCTAGGCCAGCCCGTTCTAACGATACGGGCACCACCGCATCCATGGGCGTCACCAACATCATCAGGCGCGGTTCTGAGGACTCCGCAATTTCCCGTAATAGGCGAACCACAATGGGATCGGTCCAATAGGCACTAAGATCATACGCGACGACAAGGCCTTCGGGGAGACTGTGCACTTTTTCTAACATCGTGGTTGGATCTTGGGTCAAATGCGCCCCCAAGTGGTCGCCTTGTCGTTCTAAACCCTGTACCACGCTCCAACTCCACCACGAATCGTCTTGGGATGACCCCAGCGCTTGGCGGAGCGCGGGCTCGTCCTCCGTGTGCACGATAAGCAGATGAAGGCCGCACCGACGCCATTCGGCTAAGTGCGATACGAGTTCTTGGGCGGTCACGGTCGAAGACCGGCAAGCACCATATTGTGAAAGATGGGTCGCAATCGGATTGGCGCATTGGACTTTCGGCCCAGATGCACCCGATTGGTTAAGAGCACCATAGCCACCCCAAAGTGCGGGTCCACCCAAAGCGAGGTTCCCGTAAATCCGGTATGGCCCACCGCGTCGGGCGACATGAAATCTCCCGCCGATGATAAGGGGTGTGGCTTTTGAAACCCGTATGCGCGCAATTCCCCCGGAATCCCCTGAGTACGAGCGCGTAACCAACTGGCCATCGTGGGAGGAGCTAACCAGCTCGAAGCGTTTAAGATCGCTTGCCCAAAACGTAGCAAGTCTGCCACCGTACCAAAGAGACCGGCATGTCCCGAGACCCCGCCCGCGGCACGGGCATTTTCGTCATGAACCACGCCAACCACATATTGATTTGTCTCGGCATCCCACTCAGTGGCGGCTATATCCCGATGATCGGACGGGCCAAATCCGGTCTGTGTCATCCCTAACGGATTGGCTACTTCCGATACAAACAGACGATCCAGGGCCTGCCCTGATACGTGTTCTAAGATGTATCCGAGGAGTATGTAATTGAGGTCCGAATAGAGCACCTGATGACCGGGGGAATAGAGCCGCGAGGCTCGGGATATCGCGCCGATTCTCTCCGCAGCTTTAGGGTAGGGGGCAAGGTCGAGCCATGCGGGCAATCCCGAGGTGTGGGTGAGAAGGTGGCTGAGCCCGAGACTACCAAAGTTTCCTGCAACAAAGCGTTCGACCAGATCGTCCAACCGGAAAAAGCCGCGCTCCAGAAGACGCATCGTAATGGCCGTCGTGGCCACCACTTTGGTCAGCGACGCCCAGTCGAAGGTCGTGTCCTGGGTCATTGGGAGTGCCTCGGGCTTCAGTTGGCGATACCCCAGAGCATGCACGGCGATGACTTCGGTAGCCGTGGCCACCCCAAAGACAGCGCCCGGCAAAGCCCCCGTTTCTATCAACCCTTGAATATGCTCCACAATCGCATCACGATTTGTCAGTCGCATCCCCATCCTCCTCCGTTCCGTTTTTTGCATTTTGATTACATCCGTTCCGGAAGGGAAATCCCCAGTAAGTCGAGACCCGAAGCTAACACCATCAGTACCGATTCAATGAGCGCTAAACGGGCTTGACGTATCCCGCTGGCTCCTTCTAAGATGCGTTCCTCCCGGTAAAATCCATGAAACGCGCTGGCCAGTTCCGTGAGGTATTTGGGCACATGTTGGGGTGCCCGTTCCACGGCTGCCCGCACTACCACGTCGGGATATCTGGCCAACAACCACAATAGTTGACGTTCGTGGGGAGATTGGAGGTGTGCTAAGTTGAGGTCCACATCGGATTCTCCCTGTTCTCGCCATTGCCGCAAGATCCCATGGATTCGAGCCCCGGCGTACTGAATGTAATAGACGGGATTCTTGGAATCTCTCAATTTTGCCAAGTCCAAGTCAAAATCCATCGGAGTTTCTGGAGAACGCTCTAAAAAGAAGTAGCGTGCCGGATCGACGCCAGCTTCCGCAATCAGGTCTTCGAGAGGGACATAACTCCCCTTGCGTTTGGACATGCGGACCAATTCCTCGCCACGCATGAGACGCACCAGCCCGACAATGAGAATTTCGAGACGATCCGGTGGGTAGCCTAGAGCCTCGACCAGCGCCCGCATCCGTCCCACATATCCGTGATGGTCAGGGCCTAAGAGATCGATGACGTAATCGTAGCCACGGGCAAATTTATCCGCATGATACGCAGCATCAGGCACAAAGTACGTCATGGTGCCATCGGACTTCACCATCACTCGATTTTTATCGTCACCAAATTTCTCGGACAAAAACCAGCGGGCACCATCTTTGGCTTCCATAAAACCCAACTGATCCAGGCGTTCAATGATGGCCTCGGGGGCCTTGGCCTCACGCAGATCTTTTTCATGGTACCATCGCTCAAATTCCACCCCAAAACCCCGCAGGACGGACTCGTGCTGGGCTTGAAACCTGGCGGCACCGAAGTCTCCCAACATCGCGTAGCTCGATTCATCGAGATCCTCTATCACAACATCCGGATGCAGATTCCGCCACTCCCTGGCGACGGCAATGACATAGTCGCCAGGATACACATCATCAGGCCAGGTGCTCATCACTTCTTGGCCCTGGAGCTCCCGAAGTCGCAAGGAGATGGCGTGACCTAACGTCAACACCTGATTCCCACCATCGTTGACATAGAATTCTCGATGGGCAACAAACCCCGCCGCATTTAAGATGCGTGCCAGGCTATCCCCGATGGCAGCGGCCCGACCATTGACCACAACCATGGGCCCTACGGGATTAGCCGAGACAAACTCAATGAGAACCCTTGCGCCGTTTCCCGCTGAACTGGTGCCATAGCCGCTACCGGCCACCTGAATCTGTCGGATGACGTCAGCCATCCAGCGGGTATGCAGAGTGAAGTTTAAAAACCCCGGCCCGGCGGCCGCGACGTGCGCTACCACCTCATCGGACTGCCATTCGGCCGCTATGGTCGAAGCCAGTGCCAACGGAGGCATTTTGGTAACGCGGGCCACTTTTAAGGCGACATTGGACACCAGGTCCCCATGCCCTTCTTCGGTGGGGCGGTCCACTTCGATGTAGCTCTCTAAACCGTCAAATCCCCGATCCCGTAATGCTCGGTCCAGAGATCGCACGATATGAGCTTGGGCTTCCCCAAACCGTGAATACGACACCATCTTTATCCCTCACGCTTCTCTAATCTTGGGTGAACACCCCTTATCGCCCGATCGCCAAGAAAGCCTCCCGGACCATCTTAGCGGCCAGCACCCCCGACCGTTGCGACACATCATGGGCAGGCATAGCTTCCACTAAGTCCATACTGACCACGTTCAGTCCGGCTAGTTGTCTTAGGGCCGACAACGCTTCTTGGGAAGAAATTCCTCCCGGTTCAGGGGTGCCTGTACCGGGCATATAGGCGGGATCCACCACGTCAATATCTATGGTGACATAGACAGGACGCCCCTGCAACTCATCGAGTACCCGGGTGAGTGGTTCCAATACCTGATGCGAGTAGAGTCGGGTATGCCGGCGGGCAAACTCGGCTTCCTCTTTGGTACCGGACCGAATTCCAAATTGGAAGAGGTGTTGCGGTTTTAAGATCTCGGCCACGCGGCGCAATACGGTCGCGTGGGAAAGTCTTTCCCCTAGGTATTCCTCACGCAGATCGGCGTGCGCATCCCAATGCACCACGACCAGATCCGGATATCGCGACACGACGGCTTGGATTAAAGGCAACGTCACCAGATGCTCCCCACCCAAACCGAAAAATCGTTTGCCTTCGGCCAGCACCTGGTTGGCCGCTTCATGAATTCTTGACAAACTGGCCGGGACATTGCCGTACGGTAGTTCGATGTCTCCGGCGTCGTGAATCTTCAAATCTTCTAGGTCCTGGTCTTGGGCCCATGAATAGGTCTCGATCCCATAGGAACTCTCCCGAACCCTAGCGGGTCCGAAACGCGATCCTGGCTGAAACGATGCCGTAAAATCCATCGGAATCCCAAAATAGACCCAGTCGGCATGGTGCCAATCGCTATTCATCCCTAAGAACCGATCGGTCCGATAAAACCAGTCATTCATCTAGCGCACCAACTCTTGCACAAACTTTGGGAGGTCAAAACAACTGCGCTGGATTTGAGGCGTCCAATAGCGGGTCGGCATATCCCTGAGTTCAGGTCGTAGGGCTGCATCCTGAAGATCGCCGTTCGCCCCTAGACTAAAGCTCCAAAGCCCACTCGGATAGGTCGGCACCGCCGCTAAATAGAGCCGTGTCACGGGAAAGGATTGTGCGATGCCGGTCATCACCCGTTGGATGAGATGGGGCTGCAAGAACGGGGATTCGGATTGGGCCACCATTATCCCATGATCCCCCAGTGCCTCTTTAATACTTGCATAAAACTCGGGGGCAAATAAGCCTTCGGCAGGCCCCACGGGGTCCGTGGAATCAACAATGATGACATCAAAATCTTTGGCTTCTCGTACCCATTGAATCCCGTCCGTGTAGTGCAAAAATGCCCGTTCATCGTCTAAGCCCGCAGAAATTTCCGGGAAGAAACGGCGCGAAGCCTCGACCACCTTTTCGTCAATCTCAATCAAATGCGCCTCTTCGACCGAGGGATGCTTCAAAATCTCCCGAATCGCTCCGCCGTCGCCACCACCAATAACGGCGACTTTCCGGGGATGGGGATGGAGCGCCAAGGGCACATGGGTAATCATCTCATGATACACAAATTCGTCCCCAATGGTGGTTTGCACGGCACCGTCTAACACTAAGAGACGTCCGTAGGCATCAGTATTCGCTACCACCAATTCTTGATAGGCGGTGGTCTCTTTCCATAAAACGGACTCGACCTTAAGACCGAGACGTACGGTGTCGGTCTGATCTTCGGTAAACCAAATGTTCATCGCATTACGCGGGAGGCCTCGGTTTCATACCGAGGAGGGATAGCACAGCGGTAAGCCACCGCCCCAAGTCCCGCTTCTCCTTTCTCTCCTGCTACCTCTTTCAGATTAATAGATGCTTGCTCGAATCAATACCAGAGCGCCACGGCCGCAAACGCGCAGCCTATTTTTTCTACGCGATGCTCGCTCGCCTTCACAAGGATTCGCTTAATCTCGCGGCCTCGGTGTTCAAAGGCGACCCGAGCCATTTCGGCAACGTGTTCCTCCGCTTGCTCCTTGCGGCAACGTCCAGAGAACTCCATGATGACACCATACTCATCCCACGCACCCACACCAATAGCCACGCCGGCCGCGATCCATTCCCCCTCAGTTTCTGAAGTGATGGTGCCATAGGCGGTCGGCATCAGTTGGCCCGGAACAATCGTCAGTTCGCTCGCCTCGGTCGCATTGGGCGGCAAGATCGAACTCACCCGTAAAAGATTAACATTGCCAATTCCCGCCGCCAACAAGGCATGGTCAAACGCATTCAGGCGAGTCGGTCCCTCGGCCGATCCGGCCAGTAAAGTAAATTTCTTTGGAGTCTCTAACACGACGCCACGTCCTTCCTGAGGTTCCAGAAAATTCTCCGCACATTATAGCGAGACGTTCCTTAGAATACAACGTTTTTCCAAGATAGCATACCCGTCCCGGAATTTTTTAGCGAAATTCGTCCCACCCCAAAAAAATCGGTCGAAACGGGCAATACTAGCTCGGAACAGGAGGGGTGTTGATGGAATCCCGGAAGTCACGACATGGCCATTCCCAAAACCGTGTTGGATCGTATTGGCGACGGTTACGCGATAAGCTGGGCAATACCGGTGCGATGATTAGCCTCCCCGCGCTGGTTGTCGGAGCCACCACGGTCTTGTTACCCACGGCTTGGTTAGCGCTGCCAGCCCCAAACTTACCGGCTGACACCACCATTTATGACCAAAAAGGGCGGCTCGTTAGTGTCCTCTACGGGTCGGAAAATCGCATGCCCATCCCCTATAGCCAAATTCCCACCAGTGCACAAAACGCTCTCGTGGCGATTGAAGACGATACTTACTGGATTGAACCGGCCATCGATCCCGTTGGCATCTTGCGTGCTGCCGTGATCGACATCACGTCCGGCAAAATCGTTCAAGGCGGCAGCACGATCACCCAACAACTCGCCAAAAATCTCTACCTGTCCGATGCTCGAACCTTTTCGCGGAAATTCAAAGAACTCCTGATTACGCTCAAGATGTCCACCATGTATGACAAGAGACAGATCATTTCGATGTATCTCAACGACGTCTATTTTGGGGAAGGTGCATATGGCATCCAAGCGGCGAGCGAAGTCTATTTTGGCCATGGTGCCCGTACCCTGACCCTCCCGGAATCCGCGTTATTAGCGGGTTTAGTCAATGCGCCAAGCTATTATGATCCCTATGTCAATCCTCGCGGCGCGGTAGCCCGGCGCAATGTGGTCCTGCAGCAAATGAAAATTTTACACTACATCTCCCCAAGCCAGGAAGCGAGCGCCATAAGTGCCCCCTTAAAACTTTCCGGGGCATCGTTGGCGGGCGACAAAGCCCCCTATTACACCAAATTTCTGGCGGGTCAGCTCGCCACATTAGACCCTCAGGTCGCCAAGAATCTTTACAACGGCGGGTATTCGATTACGACGACCATGAATTGGACGATGCAAAATGCCGCGCAAACCGCCATTAAGGATTATATGCCGACCACATCCTTAGTCCATGGGGTCTACGAGCCGGAAGTGGGCTTAAGCGCCATTAACCCGACTAACGGGTATGTCGAAGCTATCGTAGGGGGCGTCAACTACGCCAACACGCAGTTAGATAGGGCAACCCAAGCCGCTCGTCAGCCTGGATCCACCATGAAATATTTCCTCTATACCACCGTCATCAACAAAGGCTACTCGACCTCGGCGATTCAAGATTCCGCACCGGTCCGGTTCCCGGCGGGCAATGGAAAATGGTATGTGCCGCATAACTATGGTCACGTGTATAACGGCCCATTGCCGATTCGATACGCCATTGCCCTGTCCGACAATATCTGCGCTGTCAAGTGGATGAACGCCGTGGGACCACCGGCGATGATTGCCATGGCGCACTCGATGGGCATCACGAGCCCGCTGGCCAATAACTTAACAACCGCCCTGGGTTCATCGTCGGTCACACCCTATGAAATGTCGCGTGCTGTGGCCACCATTGCCAATGGAGGCAATCGGGTGCACCCGATTTGCATTCTGAAGGTGGTGGATCAAAGTGGGCATACCATTTATAGTCAGGCTCCGCACCTGACCCGCGTGATTACGCCCCAGGTAGCCTATGTGGTCAGTAACCTATTTACCGCACCGCTCCTTAATCCGAGAGGTACCGCCCACGACCTCCATCCCATCTTTAGCCGTCCCGCAGACGCCAAGACCGGGACCTCATCGGGTCAACGCGATGCCTGGTTGGTCGGTTTCACGCCTCAATTGAGTGCAGCGGTGTGGGTCGGCAACGACAACGACACCCCCTTAGGTCTTACCGGTGACGCCGGGGCAGGTCCCATCTGGGCTCATTTTATGAAGTGGGCGCTGGTCAATCAACCGGTTCTTAACTTCAAAAAACCGCCTGGTATCGTAACCCGAACCGTCTGTGTGAAGACCGGCCTTTTAAACAACGGCTGTTGCACCACGTATCACGAAGTGTACATCCGCGGCCACCAACCCACTACAATGAGCCCAGCCTGTGGTTCCACTAGCCCATCCCAGCATAAGGCAAAACATAAATCCAAAGCCAAAGGACCCCACTCGGGGACGAGTCTCTTGAATTCTATATTGAAATCGCTCACGCCCTAAGACACCTAGAGTCTTGGTGATGTCCGGGCTTTAGGCCATTTCGGCGACATCGTCTAATTTGGCATCGGGAATTTGGACGGTTCCCTCCAGAACGCGCACCACGCTCCCGCCCACCTCGAGCGTTCCTAGACCATGAGCGTTGAGGCGCACTAAAAGCACGGATGGCCGTCCGATTTCCACTCCCTGATAGATGGTATAGCGTTGAATCGCCGTGGTGCCCGTCGTTTTCAGCAAATAGGTGCCAAATGCCGAAGCGGCGGAGCCGGTAGCAGAATCTTCCTCAATGACCATTCCCAGGCTGAAGAATCGGGCATGGATGGCACTAGGACCACTCAGTGCCAACACATAGATCCCCGTGACACCAAGCTTATCCCCGAGTGCCCGCATCTTGGTGCGATCCGGTCTCAAGACGCTTACCTGGTCGATCACCAAAGGCACGATGAGATGAAACAACCCTGTGCCCGCCAATATTGGAGGCATATTTCCACTGATCCACGAAACCTCGGCACCTAAGGCCTCAGCCACTTCGTGGATGGGGATCGGTGAATCGTCGACTTGCCCTGGAGGTGGCGTCAGCCAAATGAGACCGTGGTCATCCATCGTCAATGCGGTAGACCCCGCTAAACCATGTTGAACAGCCCTCTGTTTCACGAGACCTTGCTGGGTTAGCACGAAAAACCCTCCCATCGAGGGGTGTCCCGCAAATGGCAATTCAACCTCTGGGGTAAAAATCCTCGCGGTGTAGTGGCTTTCTTCATTCGGCAAAACCGTAATAAAAATCGTTTTCGACAAATTCATCTCACGGGCCAGTTGTTGCATTAATGAATCGGGGAAGTGCGGCGGGAGTTTCCAAAACACGGACAGTGGATTCCCCTGAAAAAGCTGGTCCGTAAACACATTCACCTGCTCAAAAGGTAAATTCATAAAATCTCCTTCCAAATACGAACTCCATTCTTCGACCTCATCACCTATAGATTTCGCTATCGGATCCTCAGGAATGCATTTTAGCGAATTTATATTTATCGAGTTATCGCGGTACCAAAGACGAAAGCGGATAGCCTTCGGCACCGGCTTGCCATCTATCTGATAGGCAAACCTACGAGTGCCTAGGCCGGTATTTCGTGCCAGAGTACGGTAGGTGAAATGCACGCCAAAACACCCAGGTCGCTACCCCAGCACACTCTGCCCGTCGTCATGGCGGGATGTTGGGATACCACGAACCTCCCACATGGCAAAGCGCCAGTAGGGGTCCTTACACTGCGCCAAGTTTAAGATAATGTAAAACACGGCGTACGCCTCAGGCAAGAACCACGCGTCCCCTGAAGCCGCCTCTTCAATCGCCAAATCATAGAGAGCGTTCAGGAAGACGCGGTCGATCATATAATCAAACTCAACATATGACCGGCGACGATGCCCACCACGACGGCGATCCCCGCAACGGCCACAAATTGAACGCCGCTCTTCCACCAATTGCCCTTAGCCACTTTAGCCTTGGTGACACCTAAGGCAAAGGACATCACAATCGCCAATACAATCGCCCACGTTAACGCAAGATGAGTATTATTGGTCAGCACGTAGGGAAGAATCGGGGGAATGGACCCAACGATCACAGCCAAAGCCATCACGCCGGCAGACATCCAAGGACTATCGAGACTGTCCATCATGATGCCCAGTTCCTCTTTCATCATGAAGTCTACCCAGCGATCTTTGTCAGATGTGACATGGTCGGTGAGCCACTTAACTTGTTCGGTACTAAATCCTTGGTGTTTATAGATAGCCTCTACTTCTTGGCGCTCTTCTTCCGGAATTTCTTGAACCTCACGCACTTCACGATTGCGTTCGGATACGAAATATTCGTTTTGGGCCGTCGTCGACAAATATTGTCCCAGGGCCATAGCTACTGTGGCCGCCATAGCGGCAGCCAAGCCCGCGAGTAAAATGTGATGGGGGCTCATTCGTGAAGCCGTTACACCCACAACAAGCCCGGTAATCGAAACCAATCCGTCGTTAACGCCAAACACCACTTCGCGGATGGATCGTGCTCCGGGCGTGTGAATCGTCTTTTCCGAATGTGCATTCGACAAACTAATCACCGAGAAACACCTCCAAAACCCATTATAAAAGGTCGCCTCGTTAAGCAACCATTTAAGGGAATGAGAATCATTCTAACCGCACTACGCGATGCCTCGCGATCGAATGTCTAAACCGGCATGTGTGGATTTTTCTGACTCAGAAACTGTAAAAAGATGTTGGGGGCTTCGGCTAAAGCGAGTCCGCGTTTTTTGACCAGGTAGAGTTGACGGGACATTTCAAGACCTTGTACGGTAAGCATCCGCACGGTCCGCATTCCGAGTAAATTTACGATCTGGCGCGACGCAAATCCGACCCCAATACCGGTCGCTACGGTTTCTACCACGGCTTCATTGGAATCCACCTCACAGACGACATGAAATTCCGCCGTGATTCCCGCGCGATCTAAGGCCTCTTGCACCGTAGCGCGAGTCCCCGAACCGGCGAGCCTTTCGACAAAGGGCAGTTCCGATAAGTTCGTCCACCCTACCGGCGACGTCAAATGTTTAAATGGACCCGTGTTCGGCACCACCAACATAATCTCGTCTTGGGCGACCGGTTCGGCCACAAATAAGTCCGCGGGCGGACGCCGCCCGGTAAACCCCAAGTCGGCCTCTTCGCTACTGACCTCAGCCAAGACACGTGAAGAGTCCATCACCGACACGCGAGCACGCACATCCCCATAGGCGCGTAAAAACTCCGCCAAGACCGGCATCACCAGGCTTCTTGCGGGCGCGGTGCTGCTCGCAATTGAGACGATGCCACCGACATCGTGGGTACTCTGGACGGCATGCCCCAGTTGCTGCCATCGATCCAATAGGGTTTCCGCAAATTCGAGCAAGAGAATTCCCTCTGGCGTGAGATGGATCGGAATGGCACTGCGATCGACGAGCTCTGCCCCTATATGGGATTCCAAATTTTTGAGGCGTCTCGACACCGTCGGCTGACTCATATTCAAGGCCGCCGCAGCACGCGACAAACTGCCCTTATACGCAATCGCCCGAAACACTTCGAGGTCTTCAAATTGCATCCCTTATCCCCACTCTTATGCGTGAATTAAATATGTTGTTACATCCAGTATACAGAATTCGTATGCTACCTGCGATGTGAGGATCATCTAGAGAGGAACATCGCCATGCTCAAAGACCCAGGATTCGCACCCACAGCACGCGCTTGGCCAAGATGGGCCTTGACTCTTTTTATCGTGCTGACAGTCAGTCTAGTTTACTATGCAAAATGGAATCCCTATTCCCACAAAGTATTTAGTGTTGCGATAAGCCATACGCTGGGCGCCTCCATTGTCACAGGCTCTGGCAGCCGAGCCCCAGCTCCTTCATGGCATGCTATGTGGGGATATGCATGGACCTATTTCAAAGATATTTGGTCCGCGCTCTTGGCAGGCCTTGTCGTGGGTGCGGGCGTCGAGGCCCTCTTACCGCCCGGATGGCTCGCACGCACCATGGGTCGGACCGGATTAAAAAGTCGTGCCTGGGCCACGCTCGCTGCCATTCCATCCATGATGTGTACGTGTTGTTCGTCTCCCATTGTCGTAAACCTCAGACGGCAAAAAGTGTCGTCGGGAGCCGTCCTTTCGTATTGGGTGGCAAACCCGATTTTAAATCCCGCAACCATCATCTTTATGGGATTTGTGCTGGGCTGGAATTGGGCCCTACTACGGATTGGCGTCGGATTGGTGCTGGTGTTCATCATCGGAAGTCTCGGAGACCGATGGCTCCCCTCGGGGATTGACTCGCAAGACGCCGCGACGGTTGTTGCCCCCGAAAACCAAAAGGCTCTGCCCATCTTGAGGAATTTTTTCATGACCTTGGCACGACTCATCATCCGGCTGCTACCCGAGTACATCATCCTAGTGATGGTCCTCGGAGTGGCGCGCGCTTGGCTCTTCCCAGCCATGGGCCCGATCCTCGGCCATAGTCTAGGGCTTGTGATCTTGCTGGCGGTCGTCGGAACCCTTTTTGTCATACCAACGGCCGGGGAAATCCCCATTATCGCGGTATTGATGCACTACGGACTGGGATTTGGTGGAGCCGGTGCCCTCATGCTTACCTTACCCGCCGTAAGCTTGCCCTCAATGGCCATGGTCAGCCAAGCTATTCCGCCCAAGGTATTAGTCTTCGTGGCGATAACGGTGGCGTTGTTCGGCATCCTCACCGGGGGTCTGGCACATTTCTGGCTCTAAGAGGTTTAGAATCCCGATCGATTCCAGGAGAACAGGACGGCGGCGACACCGGTCACAGTGTGGCCGCCGTCCCTTTGAGGCTTTCGTCCAGTTGGGTCAAAGACTGGGTCTCGAAGGTTAAATTCAACACGTCTCCTAAACATCGAATAACCGACGGTTTGACGGTTTCAAGCCGAGGAGGAGGGGAAATCAGGGCCTCTATCGAGGTGACCCCTTTATCACGAATCCCACAGGGAATGATTCCTCTAAAGTGTTCTAAATTGGGGTGGACGTTAAGCGCAAATCCATGCTGGGTGATGCCCCGACTGGCTTTGACGCCGATGGCGGCGATTTTCTCTTCTCCCACCCACACCCCGGTGTGCGGAGGAATTCGAGTACCGACAATTCCCAACGGCGCTAAGCCCGCAATTAACGCTTCCTCCAATAAACGTAGGTAGCGATGCAGGTCGTTATCATAGGCCTCAAGATGCACGATCGGGTACCCTACCAATTGCCCTGGACCGTGGTAGGTGATATCTCCCCCACGGTCCACTTCAACCAGTTCGATACCTTCTGCGAGAAGGGCTGCATCATCCCATACCAAATTGGTGAACTGCCCATGAGCAGCCCGTCCCAATGTATACACGGGGGTATGCTCGACCACCAGTAGGGTGTCCGGAATCCGTTCGTCCAGAACCGCCTGGCCCACCCGCCGTTGCAAATCCCATGCGGGTCGATATGGCATCTGGCCCAAATCTACTACGCGTCCTTCACGCATGCCTTTAGCCTCCAATCGGTTGGGGCACCTGCGATGCCGCATGATACGAACTACGGACCAGGGGTCCTGATTCCACGTGGCGAAACCCTAGCGCCAAGGCCTCTTCTTTAATCTCCTGAAATTCTTCGGGCGGATAGAAACGCACCACGGGCAAATGTTTCTGATCGGGACGCAAGTACTGCCCCACGGTTAGTACATCAATATCATGATCGCGCATGTCGACAAACACCTGATGAATCTCATCACGGGTTTCACCCAGTCCCAACATAATGCCGGACTTTGTGATAATCGTCGGGTCTTGCCGCTTGACACGCTGTAACAACTCCAACGTACGTTCGTATCGCGCCTTGGGTCGAACCCGACGATAGAGCCGCGGCACCGATTCTGTGTTGTGGTTAAAGATATCCGGTCGTGCTTCGGTTACGGTCGCCACCGCGTCCCAATTACCGAGAAAGTCCGGTGTCAGCACTTCGATGCCACAATCCGGCATTGCGTGTCGAATCGCTTTTATGGTCCGAGCAAATATTTCAGCGCCGCCATCCGGCACGTCATCTCGCGTCACCGAAGTAAGCACCACGTGATTGAGCCCCAGAGTCTTCACCGATTCCGCCACCCGAAACGGTTCTTCTAGGTCGAGTGGGGTAGGGCGGCCCGTCGTAATGGCACAAAATCCGCAGTTACGGGTACAAATGTCTCCCAAAATTAGAAAGGTTGCGGTACGGGATTCCCAGCACTCATAAATGTTTGGGCACAACGCCTCCTCACAGACCGTATGCAAGGTTTGGGAACGCATCAGGTCTTTTAACTCCAGAAAGTTTTTGCCTTGAGTCAAACGAATTCTAAGCCATGGCGGCAGGTTCTTGGAGCGCGGCTTACTTCGCTCGGTATGAAGGATAGGCAACGGTTCCATCGTAAAAGAACTCCTTTCGCAATGACTTTTGGGACTTATGAATGCGCGTGCGTAAAACCTTCTTACTAGGCTTTAGGCACGCGCTTCCCCCTGTCTAATAAATCGAGGTTTCTTGGGTAATGGCCTCGAGTTCGGTCTTAATCGTGGTGACAAATTGCCCCGCTTCTGCCCCATCCACGACGCGATGGTCAAAGGATAGACACACGTTGACCATCGAACGGATGGCGATCATATCCCCCACCACGACGGGCCGTTTTACGATCGACTCCATCGTCACGATCCCCACTTCAGGTGCGTTGATGACGGGATAAGTCAGCACCGTACCAACCGCTCCCGTATTATCCACCGTGAACGTACCGCCGCTTAAATCGTCCATCGTGAGGCGCCCATTGCGAGCCCGCTTCACGAGGTCTTGGCTAGCTTTAGCCAAACCCACAATATTTTTTTGATCCGCATCTTTAATCACCGGAACAATAAGGCCCCGGTCTGTCGCGGCTGCCATGCCTACGTTAATGCGCTTTTTCATCACGATAGAGTCGCCATTCCATTGCGCATTCATGCTGGGCACCGTGCGCAGGGCCGACACCACCGCACGAATCATAAACGGCATAAAGGTGAGGCTCACACCCTCCCGTGCCTTGAACTCCTCTTTGAGTTTGGTGCGCAATGCAACCAAACCGGTGACATCCACTTCGACCATCAGCCACGCATGGGGCACCGTTTGCTTAGATCGAACCATCCGTTCGGCGATAACCTTCCGCACGTTATTTAGGGGCTGCAGGGTATCCTCCTCGTCAATCACGGCTGGAGCGCCCGGCACCATCGCCGCGACGGCAGTCGATTCATGCGCGGCGGGCTTCGGGGTAGGAGCCGCTACGGTGGCAGTCGGCTTCTCATGCGCATCGCTGGCCGATAACACGTCATCACGGGTGACACGACCCCCAGCGCCAGTCCCGGTGAGAAGAGCCGGATCGATTCCCCGCTCATGAGCCAGACGGCGGACGGCTGGCGAGTAACGACCGCGTTGACCATCATCGGTCTCGGCCGCCACGGTTGGTGACTTAGAGGGCTGTGACTGTGGTTCGTCGGCTTGAACCGGTTCGGCATCCGCGACAGGCGCCGTTTCGGTCTGACCCCCTTGCACCTCGATTTCACAAATGGGAGTCCCGATGGGGACGGTCTGCCCGTTTTCTACTAAGATCTTGGCAATGGTACCAGCGACTGGAGCTGGCACTTCCGCATTTACCTTATCGGTTAACACTTCCAACAGCGACTCGTATTTATCGACGGCATCGCCAACTTTTTTCAACCACTGACCGATAGTACCTTCGGTCACCGATTCCCCTAATTGGGGCATTAAAACTGTTTGTGCCACAAGCTTTCCTCCTCTGTTCCGACGCTTAAAACTTAGCGAGCTTGCGAGCCGCCTCGGTAATTTTTTCCGGGGTAACCATAAACGCGTGTTCAAGCGGCGGGCTATAGGGCATCGCCGGTACATCCGGACCCGCCAAGCGTACGATTGGCGCGTCCAAGTAGAAGAGCGCATGTTCCGCAATCAAAGCGCTGACCTCTCCCCCAATGCCTCCGGTCAGATTGTCTTCATGGACCATGAGAACTTTCCCGGTCTTTTTGGCGGTATCTAAAATCGCCTCAACGTCCAAGGGACGGATGGAGCGCAAGTCTAAAATCTCGACCGAAATGCCTTCTTTATCCAAAGTTTCGGCTGCTTTTAGCGCATAGGAGACCATCAGCCCATAGGTAATAATCGACACATGTTTACCGGGACGCTTGAGGTCGGCTTTTCCAATGGGGATTAAGTAGCGTTCGTCCGGAACGTCTCCCTTAAGCGAACGATAAGCGGCTTTGTGCTCAAAATATAACACCGGGTCCTCGTCTTGGATGGCGGCTGCTAAAAGACCTTTAGCATCGTAAGGGGTAGACGGAATGACGACTTTTAGTCCTGGCACATGGGCAAAGAACGCTTCCACGCTCTGCGAGTGATACAGGGCTCCGTGAACGCCTCCACCAAACGGGGCTCTAATCACCATCGGTACGCCAAAAGTTCCATTAGATCGATAACGAATGCGTGCGGCTTCCTGCACGATTTGGTTAATAGCAGGAAAAATGAAGTCGGAAAACTGAATTTCTGGCACCGGTCGCAAGCCATTGACCGCCGCCCCAATCGCGGTTCCAATAATCGCTGCTTCAGCCAACGGTGAGTCGATGACACGCTGTTCCCCGAATTCAGCCTGAAGCCCCTCGGTCACCCGAAACACTCCACCACGCACACCGACATCTTCCCCATACACGATGATGCGGTCGTCGCGCCGTAGCTCTTGCCGGAGCGTTTCGCGTATTGCTTCCAAATAAGTCATAACTGCCATTGATGTCTCCCGGCTTTACTCCATGAACCCGTTCATTCCCGCCCGCCGGGACTGCCCTCCTTCAATAGATTGCCCCCTCTGGGAGCTTCCTGGCATGGGAATGACGATGGACTTATTGATGATAAACGAAATCTCCCAATGTCTTGGGATCCGGCAACGCCGCCTGTTCTGCGTAATCTGTGGCGTCGTTGACCACATCCTTGATCTTTTTCTGCATCTCTTGGTGCTCGGCTTGGCTTAAAATTTTGTTGTCTAGCACATGTTTTTCGAACGTGATTAAGGGGTCCCGTTTCTTCCACTCGGCCACTTCTTCTCGGCTTCGATAAGCACGGTCGTCGTCATCACTGGAGTGCGGCACAAATCGATAGGTTTTGGCTTCGATTAGGGTCGGTCCTTCTCCCGCTAATGCCCGCTCCCGGGCCTCTCGCGTCACCTCGTAGACTTTTAGCGGATCGTTGCCGTCTACAATGACCCCCGGCATGCCATAGCCTTCCGCTCGGGCGGCAATATCCATGACCGCCATTTGCTTGCGTGCCGGCACTGAGATGGCATACCCATTGTTTTCATTAAAGAAAATAACGGGCAATTTATGTACCGCAGCAAAGTTCAACGCCTCATGAAACTCTCCCTGACTGGTGGATCCTTCACCAAAGTACGCCACAGAGACGCGCCCATCTTTCAACACTTTCGATGCCAAGGCAAGTCCGGCCGCGTGAATATCTTGGGTAGCGACAACGGACCCGGTGGTCAAAATGTGGCGTTCTTTCATTCCCCAGTGCGCCGGCATTTGGCGCCCGCCAGAGTTTGGATCTTCCGCTTTCCCTAATAAGTGCAACATGACTTGACGCGGGGTCATCCCGTAGGCCAACACTAGGGCCAAGTCCCGATAATAGGGTACGATCCAATCTTCTCCACGATTTAAGGCGAAGGCCGAGCCAACTTGAGCCGCTTCATGGCCGTTGGAGGAATACACAACAGGAGCGCGCCCTTGTCGGTTGAGAATCCACATCCGGTCGTCTAATGCACGGGCAAGCGCCATATGGTAATACATGTCCTTTTGAAGGTCTTTCGTGATGCTGTTCTTTGACACGTTGTTATCCCCTTTCTCGTATACCCGACCCTAAAACTTAGGAATGATACACATGCTCCCAAAGCGTCGCGGGATCCGGGTATGGGGCGGCTTCCGCATAATCCGTGGCATCGTCCACTTCATTGCGCACACGCTGATTGAGTGCCTTTTCGCGTTCGTCGTCCCACATTTTCTGATCCAGCATCCATTGTCGAAACAAGACAATGGCATCATCATCTTTTTCTGCCTGTAGTTGCTCCCGCGTCTTATACGAGCGGTCGTCGTCATCACTCGAATGCGGGGTATAACGATAGGTTTTGATTTCAATGAGCGTCGGGCCTTCGCCTTTCAAGGCCCGGTTCCGAGCCTCCGACGTGGCTTGATGCACCCCGAGCGGATCCGACCCGCGAACCACAATGCCCGGCATCCCGTATCCCGAGGCCTTAGCTGCGACATCCGCTACCACCATCTCTTTACTTTGCGGCACCGAGATGGCAAATCCGTTGTTTTCCACCACCACAATCAAGGGGAGTCGGTGCACGGCCGCAAAGTTCAATGCCTCGTGAAACTCGCCTTGATTCGTCGAACCTTCACCCAAAGACGTCATCACCACGGCGGCTTCGCTTCGAATCTTAAAGGCCAACGCCATGCCTGCGGCATGGGCGACTTGCGTTGCCACCGGGGAGGACCCGGTCAGAACGTGGCGCTTTTTATGCCCATAGTGTGCTGGCATCTGACGGCCACCCGAACTGGGATCTTCTGCTTTCGCCATCTGCCCCAACATAATTTCGCGGGGCGTCATCCCAAAATACAATACAACCCCAAGATCCCGGTAATACGGCGCCACCCAATCTACGGTGGGATCCAGCGCACTAGCTACGCCGACTTGCGCCCCTTCTTGACCTTGACACGAAATGACAAAAGCCGACTTTCCCTGACGATTCAAAATCCACATTCTTTCGTCCAGCGCACGACTTAGGACCATGTAATAGTACATTGTCTCAATCTTCGTGGTGTCGAGTCCGAGGCCGTAGAGCGCATCGCTCCCTGCCATTAACGGGAATCCCCCTTTTGAGTTAAATGTGAATCGCGAGCCCATCCACCGCGAGCGCTGCTTCATGTAAAACCTCGGAGACCGTGGGGTGTGCATGAACGCTCTCCGCCACTTCCCACGCGGTAGCTTCCAAGAATTTGGCTAGGGCCATCTCATTGATCAGATCGGATGCATGGGGTCCTACAATATGCGCTCCCAACAACGCGTCGGTCTTCTTGTCCGCCACCAATTTTACCACGCCTTCGGGTTCTCCCAAAATTAAGGATTTACCGTTGGCTCTAAAGGGGAAGAGACCAACCTTTACGGTATATCCCTGGGTTTCCGCTTCTTTTTGGGTGAGGCCTACCGAGGCCACTTCCGGCCGAGAGTACGTGACACGCGGCACACGATGGGGATCCAGCGTCTCTGGCTCCTTGCCCGCGATGGTCTCCATGGCAATCATGCCTTCGTGGGCCGCCACATGGGCAAGAAGATATCCCCCGTTCACATCGCCGATCGCGTAGACATGGGGCACATTGGTCCGATAGTGATCGTCCACCACAATAAATCCTCGTTCGACTTTAACTCCCACGGCCTCGAGCCCAATATCCCGGGTGACGGCTTGGCGACCCACGGCCACCAATAGCACTTCTGCCGAAAGGGTTTGCCGACCACCATCGCTCGTTTCCACCGAGGCTTCGATCCCTTTGTCGGAACTTTTCACGCTCTGGATATCAAACTTGGTACCCGCCAACACTTTGACGCCACGTTTTCCCAGCATCTTGTCCAGTTCTGCCGCCACTTCTTCGTCGTCCTGAGGCAAAATATGGGGAAGCATCTCAACCAAAGTGACCTCGGATCCAAAGTCGTTATACATCGAAGCAAACTCCACCCCGATTGCCCCTCCGCCGAGAATCAGTAGCGACTTCGGAATATCTTGGCGTTCGAGGACATGATCCGAGCTGATAATGCCCTTACCATCGAAGGCGAGACCCGGTAATTCACGCGGTACCGACCCGGTCGCGATCACGATGTCCCTAGTGGTTAAGGTTATCGCTTCTTTGCCAGGGATGTCGACGCTAAGGTGTTGTGCGTCCATCAGGCGACCCCAACCTTCGTAAACGGTAACCTGATGTTTTTTCAGTAAGAATTGTACACCCTTCCACAACTGGGTGACCACTTTATCCTTGCGCGCCATGGTTTTAGGGTAATCTAGCTTCACATCCCCACCCACGAGGCCATAATCCGCCTTGTGGCCAAAAGTATGGAGCAACTCTGCAGTCTGCAACAGCGCCTTGGTGGGAATGCAACCCCGGTGCAAGCACGTGCCGCCAACTTTCCCCGCATCCACCAACGCGGTCTTCAGCCCTAGTTGCGAGGCTTTAATGGCGGCGACATAACCTCCCGTGCCACCGCCTAGTACCACCACATCATACGTATGATCTGCCATATGTTCGGCCTCCTCACAATACTTGATGCTTAATATCCCAAAGTCTGCCCAATCCCACGCGGATCTGACGCTCCCACATAGCCCTCGGGTTGACGGCGAATCACTTGAGCAGATCCTCCACCCGCATAGGGTCCAATGACTTCAACAAAATGCCCCTTCGTTTCCAAGCTCGCGATGATCGAAGGGGAGAACCGGGATTCCATTTGTAATACATACGGCTCGGGTAGCGTGTGCACATCCGTAGCCGGTGTCAAGGTAAACCGAGGCCGCGCGACCGCCTCGTGAGGCAAAAGGTTGCCGTATAAGAGATCCAATAAGACGGTCAGATTCCATTGCGGCTGGCCATCGCCACCTGGCGTGTTGCCGACGATGTCGAGTTCCCCGTCCCGGGTGACCATGTAAGCATTTAACGTATGCATGGGTCGTTTGCCGGGAGCCGCCTGGTTAGGATTCCCCGGGATGGTGTTGAATGAGCGACCGGACCGGTTATTAAGGAAGAATCCTGCTTCGGGCACAAACACACCCGACCCGAACGGCATTCCCAGGCTATGGATGAACGACACGGCGTTGCCATCTCTATCGACGGCCACAAACGATGTGGTGTCGCCCGCCTCAAGTCGCGTGGGAATCTCATGATGTTCTTCTAGCTGCGTCCGACGTTTTCGGATCCAGTCCAAAGAAATCAGCATGCGCGGATCAACGTCCACGGAGAAAGGGTCCCCCAAGTAGAGCCGCCGATCATAAAACGCCCATCGCAAGGCCTCAATGATTCGATGCACAATCGCGGGGTTATCACGCCAACTCGCGTCAATCGGGAGGTCTTGTACCAGGGCTAAAGCTTCTAGCATGACTATGCCTTGGGATGGCGGTGGGGTTTGGTGAATGGTATATGGCCCAATCCCCAAGGACAGCGGACTACCGGTCTCGGTACGGTGATCCATCAAATCTGCTTCCGACAAGAATCCACCCGCTCTATGGGTGGCATGGACCATCGCTTGAGCCCACGGCCCCTGATAAAAGCCTCCTCGCCCATGCTTAACAATCGCCTGGAATACCTCGGCCATCTCTGGTTGCACCAACCAGCATCCTTGCTCAAGAGCCTTTCCTTCGGGGTAGAATCTTTTACCCACGCTGGCATCGTGTCCAATCAGGGACCGGGCCTCAATAAGGCTTTCGGCCAACTCCGCATCGACCAAAAATCCCTCTTGAGCCAGCATGATGGCCGGTTCGGCGACTTGGCTAAGCGGCAGGCGCCCATAGGTTTGATGTAACGTAAGATACAAGTCCACAGAACCCGGAACCGAAATGGATGGACCGCCGTGAAGTGGCAGTGTGAACCGCGTCGCTTCGAGTAAGGTGGGATCGAATTCTCGTGGCAATTTCCCACTCCCTTGGTAGGAGACCAAGGACCCTTTGGAAGAACGATAGAGGGCAAACGACTCGCCGCCTAAACCGCACATATCTGGCATCACCACCGCGGTCGCCAACGCCATGGCCACCGCGGCATCGGCAGCGGTCCCTCCGTCTTTCAAGATGGATAATCCAGCTTGACTCGCCATGGGATGCCCACTCGCCACCATGCCGTGGCGGGCCCATACACTATAGGACGGTGCACACGTTGCGGAGTTCATGCTCTCCCACCCTTCCAGACTACCCTCAGCCTACCGCTTTGCAAAGACACTGACAAGAGAACGGCTCATTCATAGACGTGCGCGAACATTCTAGCAAGTCATCGCGGGCATCAGGCATGCCAGGTATCCACATTAAAGTGCAAATGGTGCTGGGTTAGGACCTTAAAAGCCTCCGCTCGGGCCACCCCAATTTTTTCTCCGAGGGAGACGGCCTTCAGCGTCAGGTACATTTGGATCTGTTGATCCATCGGGGCTGGCCACTGACTTTCGTGCATCATGAGTGCCTTCAATTTTAGATCGAACGTCTCAGTCACGTCGATGGTGGTGTTGGGCCAGGCGCTTCCGTAATAGGCAATAGAGGGCGCCTTCACCGGCGCTCCAAACTCTGGATAGGCCAGGCCAAAGTTGGTCATCAATAGCGCAGTAGACACCGCATGACCGAGCGCGCGATGGTCGGGGTGGGCTTCATAGGGAAGCCAGGGATCCGGACACATGACCAGATCCGGGTGAAGGTCGCGAATGGTAGCAACCACTCTCGCCTCTAAGAGACGGGGATCGTCGCGCAATCGGGTATCTTTAAACCCCAGCCACCGCACCTCACGCGCACCCAGAGTGGTTGCAGCCCGTTCTTGCTCCTGGCGTCGGATAGCCACCAACCCGTTCGGCGTGCTCTCGATCGATTCCGTGCCGACGCCCCCGTCACTGGCCACCACCCAGATGAGGTCAGCTCCTACCCCAGCCAGTTTGGCTAATGTCGCTCCAGCCCCCACCTCGTTGTCATCGGGGTGCGGAGAAAACGCCAGGACACGCCGGGCCTCCAGCAAATTTGGAATCGGGAGAATTTCACTTAGGTCCACGAAGAAAACCATCCTTTCTTAAGAGCCCCATTTTGCCTTCATCGGGGACGTGGGCTCCCTACATTGGATCATCACGCATTACCGTACATGGGCATTCCGATGGTTCAGGAACTGGAAAGTCCGCGACCACCACCTAACCGAGGTGGCTCCACTAAGACGAGAAATTGCCCCAGGGACCGTAGCTGTTCCGAAGCTGAATCATCCACAATTACTCCGGCATCTTTTTTGTCCAACGATTGGCGTCCCGATGCTCAAACTTATCCATGACAGCCACGAACGTCGACTCCAAGTCGATGTCAAGCGCATTAGCCATAGAGACTAAAACAAACAGCAAGTCCCCTAATTCCATCGCCAGTGAACGGGGCACTTCGTTTGGCTTTTTGGGCTTTTCCCCGAATTGATGATTCACCTCTCGTGCTAACTCACCCAGTTCTTCTGTCAAACGCAAAATCATTCCTTGCGGCGAAAAATATCCCTCTTCAAATTGGCTAATCCATGCATCGACGCGCCTTTGCACATCACGAAGTTCCATGTTCACGACCCAGACCTTTCCCGGTGATCACCCACGTGCGTCTAAAAAACACCCAATGACCTGCTTCCCGACGAGGTGTCGGGGGCCTTTCAGGCCACGGGCTCCACCAAGGCCACGTATCGCCCCTGGTGAAGCATTTTGGGCCTGTGGGTTTATCCTAAAAAGCTCTTTTTAAACGCCCGGTGGTACTGTTTGGGGACCTGTACCGTGCCATCCAAGGCCATTGCCGCGGTATTCGGCCAGTACGGGTCGCGCAAAAGTCCGCGGGCTAACGCGATAATGTCTGCCTGTCCCTGTTGCAGTACGGATTCGGCCAGACTAGGATCTTCTAAAATCCCCACCGCTATGACAGGCACTCCGAGGCGCTCTCTTACCGTCGCACCATAAGGTACGTGATAACCGGGATAAATCCGATCCGGCACCACCGGCGCATTTCCCCCGGAAGAAATATCGAACATATCGACGCCGGCGTCACGAAAAACCCGCACCATCTCAAGAAGTTGGTCGAACGAATAGCCGTGGGGATCGTACTCGGTCGCTGAAAGACGCATCAAGAGCGGCATGGTCGATGGGATCACACTCTTGACGGCCTGGATCACCGCCTTGCCAAAACGGGTAGGATCTCCCCACTCGTCGTCACGTTGATTGGATAAGGGTGACATAAACTGATGAATCAAGTAGCCATGCGCGCCATGGAGCTCGAGCGTATCCACTCCTGCGGTGACCGCACGCCGGGCTCCCGCCTTAAAGGCATCCACCAAGCCTTTGACCTCATCGCTGCTTAGGGCCCGAGGTACCCGATATCGCTCGGAAAACCTGATCGCGGATGGTGCCTCCGGGGAAAGACTCGGAGATTCGGCTTTACGGCCAGCATGCGCCAGTTGGATCCCAATTTTAGCTCCATGGAGGTGCACTTGGTCGATAATCCGCTGAAAGGCGGGAATTTGGTCATCACTCCAAATGCCCAAGTCGTTGACGGTAATTCGACCGTCAGGCACCACATCGGTCATTTCTATCATGATAAGCCCAACCCCACCCACGGCACGAGATATATAATGAACATCATGCCAAAGGCTTGGAGCCCCGTCCTCATCCCACACCGAATATTGACACATCGGAGCCATCATAATGCGGTTTTTCAATTGCAATCCTTTAAGCTCGTAGGGTTCAAAGAGTAAGGCCAAGATCGATTCCTCCTGGATGTTTTTTACTTATGATACGGATGGTGATGAGCAATAGCTAGCGCTCGGTAAAGCTGCTCGACTGTCACCAATTGGGCCAAGGCATGAGGTAGCGTTAGGCGCGACAAGGACCAGCGCCACGATGCGCGCTGGACCACGGCATCCTCTACGCCTAAACTTCCCCCAATCACGAACACAAGATTCTGCCCTTGATCCCGCCATCGTACGATGCGCCGACTAAGTTCCTTAGAATCCACCATTTCTCCATCAATATCCAATAATACCACAAATTCCTTGGGGGAAATTTTAGACATCAGGGCATCAGATTCAGTGCGACGGGCATAAGTTTCCTGGCTAGCGCGATAGGCCACTTCGGGTACCATATCCCAAACCAATGAGCTCCACATCGAAAGTCGAGTCCGATAGTCTTCAATGAGCGACACCACGGTCTTATCTTTGGGCTTGCCTACAGTGACCATCCGCAATACGGACCCTCCTCGACCGCTAAAATTTTTCTTGACTTTCTTGTCGTCATTAAGAGGAATTTTACTACCGAATGTCTAAGTGTTAAAGGTTACTGTTTTTTGCTGTACCGTTGAAGGAGGACTTTTATGAACGCTCGTCAATGGCTATCCGGGTTCGCTCGCCCTTATCGAAAAGACGGAATCGCAGCGACGCTCGCCTCCATGTTGTTTGCGGGCCTCATTCTCATCCCGCCAGCGTTGACCCGGATCCTCGTGAACCGGGTTCTCATTGGACGCCAAGTCCAATGGCTATGGCCCTTAATCTTCGCCGCGGTGGGTTTCTCGATTCTCAGAGGAATTTTCATGTATGCCCGGGCCTATTTATCCGAACGCATGGGCCAAGGCGTCTTGCAACAGGTACGGGAAACCCTCTATAGACACCTAACGCGACTCTCCTTTAGCTACTATGATCAGGTCCAAACCGGGCAACTCATTAGTCGGCTCACTTCGGACGTCGAGTGGGTCCGCATGTACTACTCCAACTTCTATACGGATGGAGCCAATGTCCTCTTCCAATTGGTGTTCGTGATTGGGGCGATCGTCATCTTGGATTGGCAACTTGGCCTCGTGTTACTCATACTCATGCCTCCCTTAGCGTGGTTAATCCGCCAATTTGACGCACGGGTTCGACCCGCGTTTCGGGCAATTCGTTCGCAATTCGCCGTCATGACGACACGGCTTAACGAATCCGTGTCCGGTGTCCGTGTGGTAAAAGCCTTTGCCCAAGAAGACCGCGAGGGTCAGGCGTTCGACAAGACACTCGATGACCTCTTTGATCAGAATCTCACCGCAACGCGGCTCTGGGCCACCTATTTTCCCTTATTCGACCTCATTGGAGGAGTCTACGGAGTCATCGTGTTCCTCTTCGGGGGTTGGCAGGCGATTCATGGCATCATTTCGGTCGGCAGTTTGGTGGCGATTGCGGCGTACGCCCTAATGCTAGTGGGACCCCTCCGTCAAATTGGGCAAGTCCTCAATCTCTATGCGCAGTCCACCGCCGCCGGTCAGCGCCTTTTTGAACTGGTCGAAGTGGTGCCCGATATTGAACCGCCCGAGAGTAGAGATCGCTATCAACCTGGGGCGGTTCAAGGAAGAATTCGCTTTACTGACGTCAGCTTCGCCTACCCCGGAAGCGATAATCCTTCCCTGCATCACATTAATCTAGACGTCGCGCCTGGGCATTCGCTCGCCATATTGGGTGCTACCGGCAGCGGAAAAACGAGTCTTTGTGCGCTCATCCCGAGACTCTATGATGTAACCCACGGAGAGGTGTCCATAGACAACCACGACGTGCGAGAATGGGATCCGGTCTTTTTACGACGGCATGTAGGGTTAGTGCTCCAAGAAAGCTTTCTGTTCTCGGCGACGGTCTTTGACAACATTGCATTTGGCCGGTCGGAGGTCTCTCGAGACGAGGTGTTGCGAGCCGCCCGCGCCGCACATGCCGATGAATTCATTCAAGCCTTACCCTACGGATATGACACCGTAATCGGGGAACGTGGGATCGGTCTTTCCGGTGGGCAACGCCAACGCATTGCGATTGCCCGAGCTCTCGTCATTGACCCCCCGATTATCATCATGGATGACGCCACGGCCAGTGTGGATCAAGAAACCGAAGCCATCATCCAAAGCGCTATGGCTCATCTATTACAGGGCCGAACCGCTGTCGTTATTGCTCACCGGCTCTCTTCGCTTAAAGCTGCTGACGAAATTATCGTTCTGGATCACGGGCGAATCGTGGAACGCGGACCCCATCAAGAACTGCTTTCCCGTAACGGAACCTACCGCAGTATTTATAACGTGCAATATCGGGACCAAGAAGTGATGAGCCAGAAGGGAGAGCTCGCATGATTAACCGAATTGACCAAGACGAAGAGGCCGTTGAGCGACCATTTGACCGCCACATGTTCCAACGCCTCTTGCGGTATATCGTGCCGTATAAGCGACTGATGATGTGGTCCCTGATTTCTCTGGTGGTCGGCACTAGCATGCAATTGGTCATCCCCCTTTTCACGAAGATAGCCATTGATCGCGACATCCTACCCAAACACTTTGGCGGCTTAATTCCCTTGGGCATCGCGTTAATCTTTGTCTACGGCATTCGCTACGTAAGTTATCGCACCCAGACCTACATGATTTCCGTACTCGGTCAAGAAGTCCTGCGGGATTTAAGAAGCCAGCTCTTTCATCATATCCATGCCTTGAATTTCACGTTCTTTGATCGGATTCCAGCGGGTAAGATCTTCACGCGCGTCCTGTCGGACGTCTCAAACCTTAACCAACTCTTGTCGTCCGGATTAGTAAATACGTTAGGGAATTTTTTAACGTTGGGCGGCACCATCGTGATGATGTTGGCCCTAGCGCCTAAGCTTGCTCTGGTCTCATTCGTAGTGCTTCCCCTCTTGATCATCCTATCCACCCGTCTTCGTCGGAGCATTGTCGAACGATGGCGGGTCGTACGCCGAAGAACCTCCGTCATTAATGCCACCTGGGCGGAAAGTTTAAATGGAGCGCGTGTCGTCATTGCCTATGGTCGCGAAGAACAAAACCGCCAACATTTTGGCGGATTAGCCGCGAATAACTTTAGGGTCTGGATACGGGCGATGTCCCTCTCGGCACTTTTTGGTCCCGCCGTCGACTTGGCCGGAACCATCGGGACCGGACTCGTATTTTGGTACGGAACTACCCTTTATTTACACCATGAGATTAGTCTTGGTCTCGTGGTCGCCTTTGTCGCCTACTTGGCGGGATTTTGGGAACCCATCAGTCAACTCGGACAATTTTATAACCAGCTGTTGGTAGCGATGGCCTCCGCCGAGCGCGTCTTCGAATATCTCGACCAAGTCCCTCAAGTCACCAATCGGCCCAAAGCCATTGCCTGGCAAACCCCCGAGGGACATGTGGTGTTTGACCATGTCACCTTTGCCTATGACCCCCAAAGGCCTGTGCTGAACGATATCGCGTTTGAAGCCAAGCCTGGTGCCACCATCGCCTTAGTGGGTGCCACCGGTGCCGGTAAGAGTAGCATCCTCAGTCTGGTTCCACGGTTTTACGATGTCACGGGAGGAAGAATCTTAGTCGACGGTATCGATTTACGCGACATCAAGGTGGAGTCTCTTCGGCGCCACGTAGCCTTGGTGCTCCAAGAAACCTTCATCTTTGATGGCACCATCAAAGATAACATCCGCTATAGCAATCCTGACGCCACGGACCAAGACGTTATCCGCGCGGCCGAAGCGGTGGGTGCCGCCGGGTTTATCGATGAACTTGCCGAGGGCTACAACACCCTGGTGCGCGAGCGTGGTTCGCGACTCTCTTTGGGTCAGCGCCAGTTGTTGGCATTTGCCCGGGCCATCTTGGCCGACCCCGCTATCCTGATTTTGGACGAAGCGACCGCGAGCATCGATACCCGCACAGAACTCATCGTGCAACATGGGCTCAAGACGCTCCTTAAAAACCGGACCGCATTCGTCGCCGCGCATCGTCTATCCACAATTCGAGAAGCAGACAAGATTCTGGTCATTGATCGGGGCCAAATTATTGAAAGCGGAACGCATCAAGAACTCCTGGATGTTAAAGGCGCCTACTGGCGCCTCTTAGCCGCTCAATTCAAACTAGAACAAAGTGGGGGATGGTTTCATCCATCGACCGCCAAGTAATGCAGCCGCCGATCCCAACAAGAGCGGCCAAAGCCGCCCCAAAGATCTCTGGGGCGGCTTTGGGTGCGGTTATTCTCGCTACCGCAATTTGGGGATACAGCAACGTGGTCATCCGGCAATCCGAGTTCACCATTCCCCCATCGCTCATTCTCTGGATTCGCTTTGCGCTCGCGGCCGTGATATTATTGCCGGTCTCGATAGGTCGTGGATTAACCGCAAAGAACATTGGGGCCGCGTTAGGGATTGGGGCCGCCATCGGATTTGGGGTCTTACTCCAGGCGTGGGGGATGCAATCTGTCAGTGTAGACCAAGTGGCTTTTATCACGGCCCTTTACGTCATCTTCACGCCCCTTAGCATCGGAATCCTACGCAGACAGGCTCCGGCTTGGCCGATCTGGCCCGCGGCCACACTAAGCCTCTTCGGCCTCTGGATGCTGCAAGGGGGCATGGGTTTTCATCTCGCGCTCGGGTCCTGGCTATCTTTAGGCGCCGCCATAGGTTTTACCGGGCAAATCATTGGGACCGCGATGCTATCGCGCAAGATGCCCGCGATGAGCTTGGCTGGCCTCCAGTCGCTTGGGGCCGCGTTAATCTTGACTCCCTTCATCTTGATGCATCCCACCGAGGAAGTTGGCGCGTTACTTAAAGGGGGCTTTTTTCTGTGGGGACACCTTCTGTTTCTAGCGATAGCGGGTGCCGTGATCGCCTTCTGGTTGCAGGTCTGGGGTCAGGCACGCATCAGTCCCACCCAAGCGGCGCTGGCGTTTAATATCGAGCCGGCTTGGACCGCCCTCTTTGCCTGGTTAGCGATTAACCAAACTCTCACCTCGCTGGGGATTGCAGGAGCGCTTATCGTACTCTTAAGCCTGGGATGGATAAGCCAGGTCAGTGAGGGTGAGCAATGACCTTCAAGCCTCCAACAAATCCTTAACCTGATAGTATTCGACTTACACCTCTCGTTTGCGATTCCGCGACACCAAGACAGCTTGCGTGAGGGGTGTTCCATAGTCGGACCCGCAGCGGGCCCCAAATACACACCATTGGATCTCCAGAGCTCGGATTTCCGCATTCCATTTGGCGGTGGTACCCAATTTCACAATCCGATCCCCAAAATAGCGAAGAATAGGTCTGTCCACCGTGGATCGGGCATATCCTATAAAAGGACATGCACGAGGGGGATCTCCTACATGCAATCGCCGCAAGAAGTCCCAATCGATAATCCCAGAGAAAACCGCATCACAGCCTGGGGTGCTACCGCATGGTCTATGGGTGTTGTATTCGGAGTCTTTTCATGTGGCGCCTTCCTGCTCTCGGAATTCTTTCATCACTTCCCCTACAGTGTCGTGATTATCTTCTTTTT
>JAJYPK010000248.1 GCA_021795465.1 Bacillota bacterium | reverse complement strand
GCTTGTCCTACCGCGATGTGACTCGCAAACTTCGAGCTGCGGGATTCGAGTTCGATCATACACTACATCGGTCTACAAAAATCTTGAGGATTGTATTAGCTCGACGGGTTCCTGACCTGCAACTGATCCGGGTTCGCGGCCTGCGAGCGCAATTCGAGGACGCCAGAGGAGCGCAACACAAGTGATTGGCCGTGATGGAAGACAGCATGAATGCGGTACGGTCACGGATGGAACGCTGCGAGGTGCTGAAAGGGCGATCGGTAGCGTGCTGGTGGTGACGAGGTGACAACAAATCGGGAACGGCTGCCAGACATAGCACAGGCGCCGACTAAGAAGCCCATGGGCTTAGAAAGCCGGACCACCTGGAACCAAATCTTTGTTAAACTTCAATGAGTGGTAAAATTTGGGTGGGCAGAAATGTGATCAAGACAGACGGCTTTGGCATCGATGGGCCGGATGCTCGCAGGAATCAGCGTTGGTCCCGGAGAATTCGACAATGAAGATGCCGATGGAGCTGGAGCGTTTAAGTCCGAAAGCAGTCACACGCTCTTCTATTTGTCTTGACGCATCCCCATGGCGAGGTGATATTCATGCACTCATACGAAATGGACCCAACGCCTGTTCCTGTTATGTCCTGGGAGCAGTATGCGGGCATCGTTCAAGACCGTCTGAATGGGCTACTTTCGTCCCAGGAATGTGATGAACCACCGTTTCAGCGACTGGTCGAGCAGCACCCGTGTCTTTTACCTTGGATGTACGGAACCTTTGGAGGCGGGCATCATGGTCTAATCTACAATGCAGTCATATCTGCGAACCCGGCGCGGATCATGCCAGTGTCAGAACGCTTACCTTAAGGCAAGGGGAGGTGGCCTCCCCTCAGAAAACCGGCTGTTGGCGTGGGTGTCGTATACGGGCGACCTCGGGTTGCCCATCGGCACCGCGGGCTACGAAGACCACGAACCGTTTGGATCGGACATCGACCAGACAACGTTTGACGGGAAGCACCGCTCCCTGAACGGATACAACGGGGTATGGGAGGTCATCAAACCCTTCGAATGGCTCAAGCTTTCGTATGATGGCCCCCACGACTTCGTCCCGGATGGGCGGGGCGGGCGGCTCCAATGACAACCGCCATTGGTCGTGGCGGCGCAGGTCCTTTAAAGCGGTCTCCCGAAACGTTACGCGACCATCCACATCATTCGCCCTTGGCGAGCTCGTGGTGGAATATCTTTAGTACTTCGCTGGTCTCATATGAGGGCCCAGAATACTCCTGTGCGGCCTCAAGAGCCATGGCCATCTCCTCGGGGTCGTCCAGTTCCATGACCCGCGGTACCCGGATGACTAAAAAGCGGTGGCCGTCCGCTTCCACCAAAGCTTCCCCGCTGGCCGTGGCACTCCGGAGCTTGTTGGCTAGGTCCGAATCTCGTACGACTTTTGTTGCCATCCACGTACCTCCTCTTTGTATTTCAATTATACCAGGTCGTTCCTTAAAAGGTCTCGCCTCGCGCGCATCCAGATTCCCTGGACCGCAACGGTGTCGCGCTATGAACAAAACCGACCGGGCTGTCTTATGGGAACATGAGCATCGATGGGGACCGTTTATTTTGTGATAGTCCGGTTGTGGGTATCTCATCCGTCACCACGAAGCGATGGAACGGTTAGTTTGGGAGCGACAGGGTAGACACGCGAAAATCCGAATAGGTTGATAGGCAAGGGCTCTAATGCACAAGAGCAACGCCATAGACGCTAGAGTTCGGTTCTTCTAATCCCGGCGTCGCAGGTTCGAATCCTGCGACATGAAAAAGGATGACAATGAATGATTACTGAGTCTAAGGCTCCGATCGAAATACTCCCACGGGCGTTCCCGTGGCTCGTGTCGACCGACGTATTAGCAACCATGGCGACCAGCGTCTACACCATGGTGATCTTGTATGTTATTCAAGCCCACTAAAACGGGTTCGTGGGTGCCTTGAGCCATTTACCGATTCTGTTGGGGGCGCTTGGACTCGGAGTCATTGTGGTCCGCCTGCCACGCCGACCACTCATGATTCTGACGAATCTTACGATGGGGATCCTGGCCTGGATTCCCTTAGTGGTGAAGCGCCACGTGGGCTGGGGATATGCCGTCATTATCGGGGGGGATTTTTTCATCCAGACCGCCTTGTACGTCGACGAACTATCCCATAATGCTTACTTGAAATATTTGGTGACATCCCGGCAACTCCCGGAGGCTGAAGGCATTCTGCAGTCGGCGGCATCGGGGGGATTTATGGTGGGGCTCGGCGTGGTTTTGGGCCTGCTGAAATATGGAACCGTTCCGTCCTTCCTGGTGTGGAGTACCGTCGGGTGTGCCATGACGAGCGCGTTGATCTTGCTGTTGCCCCAGGACACGAAGCCGGTGAGCGTCCATGCGACGCCCCAATCCCTGTTCCAGATGTCGCGGACCGGCTTGGCGTATCTCTTTCGCGAGGGGGAGCTCCGGTGGTACACGTATTAGTCTCTGTTGGCGAATATCGCGATAAGTGTTCGGCCAAACCATTCAAATGGACCGTCAACGGCAAATTGCAAAAAATTTGACCCATTATATGATTGGGCATTAACGCAATCATGTACTAGGATGATAGGGCCTCTTCGTTCATCCTAGTACACTCACGTCTCGTGGACCAGCAGCACCTATGGTTGTGATACGCGCCTTAACTTATTGGGATCGGCGTGGATGGCGGATACCGGTTCGCGTAAGACACGGAACCCGGGATCCCCTTGGTTACAGATGGCTCACGAGATGCTATCCTAGCTAGAAATGAAATGCTGGAAGGATCGCAGCGTCACTGCGGATGAGGGCTAACGCGAGCCGTTCCCCTGTGAGGGCATAGCAGGA
>JAJYPK010000097.1 GCA_021795465.1 Bacillota bacterium | reverse complement strand
TGCTTGCGAAAGGAGGCGCAGGATAACCCAACAATTGTGGAACGCACGCCCAATGACGGTCGCTTAGCGTTGATTGCATGATGTCTGGAACGCGGTTCTGATGCAAGAGAGTCCTTGGCCATCAAACGGCTTGGGGGGTGTACACATGTTTACGCTGTCGTTCCCGAAACACCTAGTCCCTTGCTTCCTCGTGACGTCATGGCGACGGATACGATACTCGTAGGCATCCCCATGGCTCCACACTTCCCAGGCCGTCCTTGCCACACAGTCCGCACGTCGTGTGTAAAACCCTAAGGACACCATGGGAAGAAGAAGCCGGTGCGTAGGACTGGATGCGGCCCACTACTATCTAAAATCTGTTCCAAAGAAGTCCGCAACTGAGCATTCATAGCGGGCCGCCAACCTGCGGATCCCCCGTGGACCCGATGCCCCGAGAGAGGAAACTGACGATGGATTGATCCATCGCATCGCAAATTTTTCGGGTCCCGTAGGCGGATGACACAACATCAGAGTATGATACACCCCAGTAGTAGATCACCAGGAAGGGAACCATTACCGCCCACCATTACTCTTCTTAGAGACACCACGATATCAATCAGGTCAGAGATTCTTACATATCGGGGAGGGGATCTCGTGTCTAGAGCAACCCAATTAGAGAAAGTGTATATGTCCGGATTTTTCTTTAATGTGTCGTACCTCATCTTTGCCGTCCTCATCCCATTAGACGCCCTCCACCTACATCTTACAGTGTGGGCCGTCGGTATCCTTGCCGCATTGTCGGGTATTCTGCAGTTGCCGTTGCGAATTCTCAGTGGACCTTTGGTGGATCGGTGGGGTTCGCGTTCGGTACTATGGGTGACATTCTCATTGGAGTTCTTGGCTGGTATCGTGGTTATTGGCGGCCAATCACTCCCCATGGCCACCCTCGTCAGCGGTCAGTTTCTCATAGGGGCGGCCCGTGGGCTCTTTTGGACAGCAGCACAATCCGAAGTAAGCCGCCAACCCGGCAACCGGCCACACCACCTTGGCCTCTTTACGTCGTTTACTAAGAGCGGCGCCTTGATTGGCATTGCAGCCACCGGGGTGACCGCCGAGTTTTTGGGCATCTATGGCGGCTTCATGGTTTCGGATGCTCTAGCCTTCATAGCCCTAGTGATTGGCCTGAGTCTCACGCATACGGGAACTCGTCAACGGCCCCCAAGTTTTTGGCGCGCGGCCCTCCAGCTATTACCGGCCAGCCACCAACCTTTTGTCGTAGTCAATGGGCTCATTGCCATTCTGTGCGCGGTGCCCCAAGCCTTGGCGCAATCGTTTTATCCGGTCGTCCTGATTCGCCTGGGGTTATCGGAGAGTGCTGCCAGTCTCATAACGGCTCTCATGAGTTTGGGCATGATTGTGGCGGGCTTCGTAGGATCTATAGCCTTGCAACGACTCGGCATGCGTCGCATGGTTGCCGTCTCCACAGTCATGGTAGCGCTCTCACTGAGTAGCACCGCATTCCATCACATTATCGTCGATGCGACAGCGATTCTTTGCGGAGGGTTTGCAGCAGGATGGCTTAACGTCGCCTTCCTTTCGGCCGTAACCTCCCGGAGTAACGATGGGAACCGAGGAACCAACCTGGCGGTGACGGAGATCTACTTCGTCCTGGCCGTTTTGCTCACCCCCTTAATTTCCGGGTGGTTACTGTCACAAGTAGGCCGTTCGACGACCTTTCTCATCGAGGGCAGCTTAGCGTTCGTGGTGGCGCTTCTGGTGATGCTCCTATGGCGCTGGCAAAACCATTCTCGGTGTGCCCAGCACGTGGAACAGAGAGCCTAGCTACGCTTCGTCGATCCACTGAGTCGCCGTCATGACCCGTGCAAAGCTGCCGTTCAACGCCGCTAAATAAGCGGCTTGCACCATATTCGCAGGTACCGTCGCGTCGCCAAATCGCAAATCTCGGGTCGCGGTCGCATCGCTTAGCACGGTCACCCGATAGGCCCGATCCGCAGCGGCTCGAACTGTCGTGTCGATGCACATGTGCGTCATCATTCCCACAATCACCAATTCTTCGACACCGAGGCGCTTCAGTTCCTGATCTAGGGCCGTCTCCCGGAACGCATTCGGATAATGTTTTATGAGGTGAGTTTCATCGGCCCGGGGGAGGAAGTCGGGATGCATGGCAACCCCTTGGGTACCTGGCCTAAAAAATGTGGCACCGGGACGTTCATTGATATGTTGAACCACGATGCAAGACACCCCGTTGTTTCGTGCATGGGTCAAAGCGCGGTGGGCGTGTTCCGTAGCCGCGTCCGGATCATGGAGGGCCATGGCACCAGACGGAAAATAATCATTTTGGATGTCAATCACTACAAACGCTCGTGGATGCATCCCGAGACCTCCTTATGCCCGGTTCTTCTTTTTTTGGCAAGGGCTTTAGAATATTGCTTCTTGATCCCCATTATAAGCCCCAACTCAAGCCACTCATCCGGTGCCGGAATTTTTTCTCCCCATTCGAGACGTCAAGTCGTCACCTTGATAGGACGGTTGATGACACCCTCACAACCACGGGACTGCCGTGGGAGCCCCTGTCTACTCGATTTCCAGACGGTGCAGGTTCATCGCGCCAATCCGATCACACGGGCTTTGTTGACTTCGAAAGCGGTGCCGGCGCTTATCGCGGTTGCTCCGAGCGACCTGCCCACACTTCGGGCAGGTTCGCGAGGTATAGCGCGGATTCACCACCTCCGTGCGGCCTTGGTGCAGGGCGGGTTTGTATTCGATCATCTGACGGAGAGCAAAACACCCACGACACCTGCGTGTCGCGATCGCGACCGAACCCGCTCGGTCGCCGAGCGGATGCTGATCAGATCCTCCGCCACAAACAGCGTCTGAGCTCGAGTACCTGACTGACCTGATGGATTCACATGGGTCATCCAACTTTAAGAGGAGGCAACCAATATAACCCCTAAGCCCTACCATCGTTACCGCTGCTGGGTATAGAAATTGACGGTCAAACGACCACCAGGCCACGGTTATCGTAACACTCCGCCGTTATAGTGTAAGGTATAGACAATTTGTCCCCGGTGACGAATGACCTCGGCCCCTTGAAATGCGTCGAATTCCCCCTCATAGGAAGTGCTGTATTCAAAGTCATCACGGCTAAAAGTTAGCGGGCCGCGAAAAATATGATCTGGGGAAACCTGTCGGAGCGCCGTCCTCAAAAACGCGTAAATACTATGTATCTGAGCCACCAGAGTTATCGCCTTATCTACGCCCCCCGCATAACTCATAGACCAATGGGGTTGTTCTAACCAGTAGAGAGTCTCTTGACCAACAAAATAGGCCACCCCAAAGTACACATCACGATAGAAGAACAACCCGTTGCCGTATTCTAATTGACGAGAGCCAGACAATAGAGGCAAAACGGAAGCATCGTCACCCTGACTCGCATAGGCATGGCGTTTCGCTTCGGCGAGAAATTCCTGCGCCGCGCCGAACATAGGTTCACCTCCATGGTTACAAGATAAAATTTCTGCCTTATTCAAAAATATATGCATGCGGAAACGCCCCGCTTCGAACACCGATGAGGATTCCACCGCATTTTTTCATAGTGTCATTTCTCGACATAACTACCATTTTCCTCCCTGTCACCGGAACAATAGTTTGGTGACCGAGGTCGCATTTCCCATAAGTTTCGACAGTTGCTGTCGCCAATTTTTCTGCCTTGTCTCACAGTGTCGCACACCACATTTCCCAGTGGGCTTCTCCGGGTTCCCAATACCACGTGTGCTCGTTATCTGCCGCGTCCACCGGAATTCGTGCTAGCGACAAACCCAGTCTTCTATCCAAAACCTTAATAAAAATTTGACAACGGTAGAGACTTTTGTTGCCAAAATCCACTTCACTGGAACCAAACTCAGACTCCCAAACCTAGCCATTAACTGTCCCTGTTTTCAAAATATGGATTTCCGATTGCTCTCTGATTTTCCTTCACAGCGTCGTTCACGTTTTAAGGGTTATGATGATGCCCGGATGTGCTCAGCCACAGTTGTAGCCACCGATGGTTCCACCCAATGGACGTGGTGGCCGCCGTTAATGCCCTTTGTGCGGATCCACGCGTTACGCTGGATCAATTGCTGCACCTGACGCTCGGTCTTGATGTGCTCTGCCGTGGAACCTGTCGGTTTCATGCTATATACCAAGAGAGTAGGCACCCGGATTCCCGCCAACAGTCGCGGCGGATGGGCACGATATACAGAAAGCAGCAGTGAGAGACCGGCCGCACTCAGAACCGGCTCGTAGGACAAGGCTTCACGCAAATAGATGTCATCGTCTAGTGTGTAAACGCCTTGATGGCGATAGCCATCGATACGGTCCTCCAGCATCTTCGTCTCATTTTCCGAATGGTCAAGGCGATCGAGCCAGCGCCAGAGGCGGTCCACTCCGAAGAGGCGTTCCGTCAGGGATATGAGCGGCACCACATATCCGAACGCACCTGGCTGACTCTGTAGACGCGGGACACGTTTGTGCCCCATGTCGAGCAAGGTTAACGAAGCGACCCGTGTGGGAAAATGCACTGCAAAAACTAAGGCCACATACGCACCCAACGAATGACCGACCAGATGCGTCGTTGCGAGACGCTGTGAGCCCATGTAGGATTCCACCCAATCCGCCAACACGCGTTCCGACACGCGTGGCCTAAGGCCATCACTCCGGCCAAACCCGGGAAGATCAACCATGTGAAATGCATAATCGGGCTGAAGAGCCTCGCCAATGTTCCGCCCTGCACAGCCCGGCCACCCAGCACCGGGAAAAAACACCACCGGCATTCCTTGACCCAAACATTCATCATAAATTAGCATACGGTGACGACTCCCCACGACTGGCATCTTCTCCGTCCGTTTCCGTTCCATTTCTTAACGTTTATATGTCTAAACTAAACTCCCATTAGCGCGGGCAATGACCCACCAGGTACTTAGAGCAGCCGCGACACCAAAGTAGGCGACCCCATCGAAGAAAAACATCCACCCACCCCACATCACGATGACAATGATGACACTAATAACGCTCCTCCTCCGAGGAGTTAGTAAACCCGTAACCAAGGGACTTAACGTAGCGGCCAATATTCCCAGAATAATGATTATTGCAGCGGAATGAGTTTGGGAGCTTTTCAGTACCAACCATCCCGTGATGCCGGTCGCGATAAGGCTTGTAATCACAGTTGCCGATGGTAGCCATCCGAGGCGCGACTTGAACATGATATCTCCTTCTTAAGGGCATCCAGTTTAAGGTACTTCGATGAGGTGGACCCTCGATCCCATACTACACCATGTATACGAGGGAATGTTCTTTTGTTATACGTGTTTTTATATGGTCAAAGGAGCGTCCCGAAAAGGTTTGAAGGAATTCCGAAGTCCTAGATGATTCATCCCGGGAAGAAAACCCGCCGCACACCCGAGTCAATTGAGATCCCAACCATGTCACCCGATTGTGGTAACCCACGTCAGATCCTCTGGAACCCAAGAAATCTCGATGCTCTAACGTACATAGGCGCTATCAATATGGAGAGACTTTTAGTGGTCGTTGCATTTTAAGTCGACGTCCTGTCTCACAATTCATGGCCGAAAGGGAGTGTCGGCGTGGTCCCTCGTCCCACAGTATGGCTCGACATGGACCCCGGAATCGATGACTCTTGGGCCATCGCGGTGGCCTTGAGTCAATGTGACGTTGCAGGAATTTCGACGGTAGCGGGGAACGTGGAACTCGAGCACACATTCCAAAATGCTCAGGACGTATTAAACGTATTGGGGCATCCCGAGATTCCCGTGTTCCCCGGAGCGGATGGGCCGCTTTTAGAGCCCCTCATTACCGCCCAGGCATTTCATGGGGAACAAGGTCTCGGCGACTACGTCGCGGAGCCCAGAAATATTCCTGGCATCTCAGCGAGTACGCTTCGAGTTTGGTCGCGGTGGGCCCAGGAACCCATTCGTGAATCCGCCACCCATCTCATTGCCACCGGTCCTCTAACAAATCTCGCCATGGGTTTTTTAGCATTCCCAGAACTTCGATCAGCATGGCGTTCCATCACCGCCATGTGCGGTGCGCTACCAGGGACAGAAATGGATAAGGCCAAAGAGTTTAATGTCTATGTCGACCCACACGCCGCCGATGTGGTGTTCCGTTATGGCGAGCGCGTACAGATGCTTGGGATTAACGTCGCGCATAAGGCTCTCGTCCCAATTCGCGATCTGGACCGATTGCCCCGCTATGGAAAAGTCGGGCGTATGCTTGCTAAGATGCTCAACTTTTATACGATCGAAGCACGGGGCGAGGGAGGCAACCCGGATGCCTTTCCCATCGACGACGTGGTCGCGGTGGCTGCCGTCTCCTATCCGGAAATCTTTCAGTGGCGAGAACTACCTTTGACGGTCGTGCGTGAAGGCCCCTTACGCGGCACCGTAGTGATTTCCCCCATCGACGTCAAACGCCCGGTGGTTCGTGTTGCCTTAGACATTGAAGTCGAGGAATTCTTAATCTGGCTTTGGCAAAGCATGGAACGCTATCGGGCGTAAAATACCTCTGCCCCGCTACATAAATTCGACTCCATTGAGGCATTCTGAAGACGGTGAATCCGCCGTTCAATCATGGTTAAACAAGGAGGACATGCTGTGCAGGTTCGCGAAATTATGACCAAGAAAGTTTCAACCGTCTCACCTAAAGATTCGGTCCAAAAAGCTGCGAAAATCATGCAAGACATTGATTGTGGTAGCACACCAGTGGTAGATGGATCCCTAGTGAAAGGCATCATCACCGACCGGGATATTGCCCTTAAGGTCGTCGCTCATGGGAAGGGACCGGATACTCCGATACGGGATGTGATGATGAACAAGGTTGTGACGTGTACCCCCGACACCGATGCCAGAGATGCTGCCAATATTATGGCCAAACACCAAGTGCGACGTCTACCTATCGTGGAACAAGACAAATTGGTAGGAATTTTGGCGATTGGGGATTTAGCCCGGGTCCACATATTTGTCAGCGAATCCGGCCATGCCCTGAGTGAAATCTCGGAACCGAGCACACGGTCCAATTCCGTCCAGTAAGATAACCGAACCCACAGTCAGCCTACCCCGCACCAGGCGGGGTAGGTTACCGTTTCCCTCATCGGGGATTTTTTGCGGGGCTTATTGCCATTCAAGAACCTCGTCCGGGTTAGCCACTTCGCGACCATAATACTTAAGTGCGCGAAAGTTATGAAGTTCCTCACACACCATGAACATATCCTTAAGTGCCACCCGTTCTGCAATGGGACTCGGACTCCAATAGAAGATGTCCATCGAATTGGGCTTACTTTGGTCATCATAACGTGTATAGGCAATATGTTCAGCAAGCTGAAATCCGTGTTTTTCGTAAAACCGTACACGTTTTTCAGTCTCGGGTCGGTTAGCCGTGACGGGTTCCAACTCGGCGATTAAGCGCTTCCCATAAGATTTAAGCATCTCGATGACATGGCTGCCAACGCCCCGGCCCCGGGTCCGGGGGGAGACCAGAAGATAATCGATGAAGATAAAATCCGGAAAATTAGCATAGAGCAGCAGATAATCTTCGGTCTCTTTTTTTTGATACGCCTCGTGATGGCTCAGAAGATCACGGATCTGAGCGCGGGCTTTTAGTTCTTCATCAGGAAAATACGCAGCGAGTCGATCGTACCAATCCAGTTCTTCTTCCATCATAGGCAGAATGCCCTCCTTTGCACTGATACCCTGTCATTATGCTGTCCCGTTTTTCGCGCAGATATTTGGTTTTCTGCATGCTATGGACTGCCACGTGGAAGGCCACGGAAACCTATGCAGCCACGGGTAGACATTCCCTTGGCTGCCAGCGCGACATCCGTCTCTTTGGGAGATTATCGCATGTGAGTGCCGTCCGTGAGCGATTCAACCCGAGGATTAGACACCGGAGAATTCGATGACCTTAAGACCATACCCACACATGCAATCAGTGACAATGGGTTCTTCATTGCACCTTTCGATGCAGAATGAGGACCCATTGTCACCGAGGTGTGCTAACCGAGGCCGTCCTAATCTATTCGTTTCGTATTCCTGCGACGGAGTTGTGCGAGAACTCCCAGTGAGAGGAAGGTACCAACGCCTACCAGTCCAGTGCCCAAAACCAATGGAAACCAGGAGAGTGGAAAGATCCCATGACTCATCTCTCCAAGTCCAGCAATCCCCATCCCCATCCCCAGCACAAAACGGATTTGTTGAAATCCTCGGCTCGGTCGCATGACTAAGATTCCTCCGGCACCGGGTTATCACCGCGGTCAGGATGGTCCGAATAGTACTGCTTCCAAATGAGTCGATGCACTCCTAAATACCGAGGCAGTCGATTTATCACCGGCAACCATGGCGCAAACACCAATATCAGGAAGAGAATCATGCCCGATCCGAGCGCCAAGGCGTCCCCAGCGGGAGAGTTAGCAATATAGGGAATCTGATAAATCACGGTCACAATGGTCATCCACCACGGGCCTGGGTACGGCACTCTTTCTTCGTGAATGATGCCGAACTGGGTCCCGAGCAGTTGAAGATGCGCAGCAATCGTTTGCAACGGTTCTCCTTGCAAAAACAAAAGCGAATTTTGGCTATTAAACGTGTAGTCGGCCTTCGTCCGATCGAGTGCTCCAGTCATCATCCCGCTCTGTCCCAAATGCAGGAGACCCGTCATCAGGACCGGCATGGGCCCATAAGATCCGGCCGGTACTATCACGGTGCCGTGATGTACATGGGCATGGTTCAGGCTCGCCAAATAACTGTTTTCCCAGCGCAACTGCTGAGAGGCCGGCGCCTGGCGAAAGCGCGCCAAAGCTGCCGAGAGTCCGGGACGAAGATGGGCTGCCATCTCCAAAGGCTTCAACACGAAGTCCACTTTGGTGTTAACCGGGTGCAGAATGCCTACCCATTTCTGCACGATGTCTTGCAAGGATCCCGTGCCATTGTTGTAGGGCGGACCGTAAGAGGCAATTTGCCCTTGCCCGTTCATTGCCCGTACCGATACCTGCTCGAATAGCACGGGTTTAGTGGTCGCGATATTTTGGATGGTAACAGCTGGACGCACCGGTTCGTGAAGCGTCAAGGACAAAAGCGTCGTGATCACAACGATCACCACCGTGGTCGAAAACAAGTGCTTGATAAAGTCGGTGCGGACATACCGGTATTTATGAGTTACGTCGGTTTTCGGGTGGTACATCGGCTAGCCCTCCTTTAATGGTGACGCCGTCTCATTGGCCTGACGTTCCGCGTCATGGGGGTAGGGAGGTACCACACCCTTAATCCGAATCAAGGCAATATGAAGCGCTATGATCCCCATTAGCACCAAGGGAAGCACCACTATATGAAGTCCATACATCTGACCCGCATTGAGCACATTAAACCAAGCCAAGCCGAGGGCATTAAGGCCATCTTTAGCTTGCACCGCATTCCATTGTGAATAGAAATCACCGCGCATCAAGTAGCCTGTAAATGCGGTAGGAATGGCCACGAATAATGCTAGGGCACCCAAAAGCCACGTCCGTTCGCGTCCTCCACGCCAGGCGCCACTAAAGAACACACGCAAGAGATGCAAAATCATGAAAAAGAAAAACGCCTGCACCGCCCAAAAGTGGACGCCTCGCATAAAAAATCCCAAGGCAGACCGCGTCCACCATTGCGGCCCATTAGCCGCCATAATTATCCCCGACAGCACCAACACGACAAAGCTCGAAGCTGTAAGTGAGCCCAGCGTGTACATAAAGCCCTGCGCATACTCCGGCAAGTCCATGGGAAGCCAGGTATCAGCGGAAAACAAGATGGCCGTTTTCTGTCGAAGATATTCTGTCCAATTCATAAGACCTGTGCTCCTTCCCATCAGAAGACTCTCTTAATGGTGATGATTTGGTAAGAACAGCCCCACACCGAATACAAAGAATACCAAAGCGCCCATTACGGCGTCCCCAAGATTCATCATGGCTTATCGCTCCCTCTTATCCTATCATCAATAGCTTACGTGTCCAAATTTCAAGCGGGTAGGTCCATTGCGGCCGTTCTAATGGGCCCATTGGTCCCAAGAGACCTAGCCGAAAGGGCCATGAATGCCCCCCAATTTCGGGCAACGCGATCCCATTTCCCATGACTCGTGCTATGCTCTAATCATGCGTCGTCAAAGGGTTCCGGGATTTCAGGAAGGCGGTAATCGTCGATGGCGATTGAGGTTGGTGACATCGTTATGGATCCGCGTGATGCACAATCGGTCAGACGCGGAACAGTCAGGGAAGTCATCCGCAATCCGGCCTGTCTCATGCGGACACTGGTTGTGGAATGGCACGATCCGATTGCCATCACGGAAGAGTTAGCAGAATTGGAGTTCGGTCCTTTAGAGGATTGAGGTTGCTACCCGTAAAGTCCCGATGGCTTTATTGCCATACCCACAAATGAAGGGGGTCATTTTTTCCCTATGATTATCAGTGATGGGCACTCGATCCATGAGACGGCTTCAGGAGATCTCCAGCCCAATGAAATGGCGTGGTTAGACTTAAATGCGGACCAAGTCCGATCGGATCCGAGTTGTATCGCCCGATTCGGTGGACATGAGGATATTATCCGTGAAGCAGTGACCCCACGCGAGCATGCCGTCTATATCAACCGCTACGGTATTCTAGTCTTAACTCTGTACGAACCGGTATCGGGTGGCTCTCAAATCTTGACGCTCGTCGTAGGTACTCAGTATCTATTGACGATTCACGACCAACCCAGTCCAACCGTTACCGAGGTCCGCGACATGCTTCACGACGGCCGAGCAACCTACCGTTCCCCCACACACCTAGCGTATCGACTCTACTTAGCCGTCGCCGATGCGTTTCGTGACGCCGCTGACACTTATGAAGAGGCGTTCGATCACCTCGAAGATGAAATTCTGGACAGAAAAGATCGCTCCCACCAGGTTTTTAGTATGCGGCGCGAACTCTATCTCTTACGGCGCCAAATTGCCGAAGAACGTCGGATTGCATCGCAATTGGCGCGTGAGGATTGGAACCCAGACCAATCGGGATCGCCATTCCTCGACGTCTATGAGGCCCTCTATCACGTAATCGACAACATTGACGGTCTTAAAGACAATCTCACGGGCTTAGTGGACCTGCAATTGAATCAACGGTCGATGCGGATGAATGAAGTCATGAAACTCTTAACCATCTTCTCCACCGTGTTTCTCCCCTTATCGTTTATCACGGGATTCTTTGGGATGAACTTTCACAGCATGGTTCCCGAACTATCAGCGTCCCACGGACAACTGTGGGTCCTAGGGCTGATGTTTTTGGTGGTGACTACGATGCTTACCTACTTTAGGCGTCGCCGATGGATTTAGGATATAGCACTAAACACAGCCCCCAAGTTTTTCCGCTGTGACTTCTTCGGTGCCATGATACAGTATAAGAAAGTCAGAAAGATCAGGAGTAGCTCGTAGAAAATGAAACATGTCGTAGTGTGGATTCTCATCCCATTGGCCGCTGCTGCCGGCTTCACCTGGTATTTTGTCTATGCGGCCAATCCTTTGACGGGGTTTTGGCAATCCGCTTATGCCCACCATCATGCGGCTCAGCTCCATAGATTTCCTCACCAGCCAGGCCGCTATACGCTTACACTTTCCGGTAAAGGGAGCGAACAATTTTCGACCCGCGTCTTTCATAGCACTTCGACAAGTGCTCCCCATCCGTTTCCGGCCGACGCCAGGATGGTGGTTATCTTTCAGGAAAAATGGTCGTCCCATGGCCACGCCCGGGTTGGTACGTACGAAATTGTGCTGGGGAAATCCAATAACGTGCTAGAAGCTAAACGTTCTGGATCGTTTTCACGCCCCTAACCCATGCACCAGCCAGACAAATATCAGCTTGATACCCATCGCGGCGAACACCGCGCCCCCAAGATTTTTGGTTCGCCCAGCAACCAACCCGGCCCCGATTAAGGCGATGAGGGTACTGACATCCACCCGTCCCAAATCATAGACAAGGAGAGTCGCAAATGCCGCGGGCGCAACATACGTCAACCATCGGGTAACCGCCGGTCCAAGACCCATCCGCTCGGAAAAGATCCATGGTAGACTTCTTTGGGCGTATCCTAGCAGCGCCAGCACCACGAGCAACCACCACCGAGTCTCGCTCATGGGCATCGCCTACGTTCGGACACGACAAATCCCAGCGTCGCGCCTAACAAAATCGGAAGAATCGTCCATTCCACCGGAGTCTTCAACCATCGTTCTAAGACGGCTAGCCCAGCCGCCCCGGCCGTGGCCCAGAATGCTCCTCGAGTCTGCAACCGAGGAATTAAAAGCCCCAGGAACAGGGCCGGTAAAGCAACACCAAAGGAGCTAACCCAAATTTCTGGCACCATGTGGATGCCTACCATACCCATGGTGGTCCCAACGATCCAACTCGCATAGAGACCGATCCCCATCCCAGTAAAGCTCGTCGTCGGAGTGTTGGGTTGTAATCCTAAAGCATAAAGCTCGTCCGTGAGCAATCCGGATAGGAGCCACCGATGCCACCATTTCCAATCCTTACGCGCGGATTCCAAATGAGGACCATACAGCATATGACGAAGGTTTATGCCCAAGGCTACCACGACGATCATTAAAAACGGCGTCCGGGCCGAAAGTAAGCCCAGTACCGCCGATTGTAGGGCTCCCGAGTAGACAACCAGGGAGAGGCCTAAAATAAACTCCCAGGGTATATGGAGCACCTCTCCCACCGCCCCAAAAGCAATGGCGGCGGGAAGATAACCTACCATCATCGGCCACACGAACCGATCCTTCATCTACCCTTTGTAGTCTGCCCCGACCGTGATCTTAATGTCCCACGGCGTGGTGTGG
>JAJYPK010000096.1 GCA_021795465.1 Bacillota bacterium | reverse complement strand
AGCGCCGCCCATGGGTAAGCCCAGAGGTACCCCCCAAATGGCCCCATTAAAACAGCAAACCCTCTCTGACCTTCCGCAAATACTGGGGCGCCTAGGACACCTAGTGCTAAATAGGCTGCTTGGCTCGTAAATGCCCAACGAGCCGGGAGCAACCCTCCTGCGAGAAATACCCCAAACACCTGAAACGTAAACGGTACCAGCGATAATCCCGGAATCGTTATGGCCGTAATAGCGCCAAGTGCGGTCACAGCCGTAATGAAAGCGGCACGAACCGCCCAACGAATTGAATCTGGCATCTGTCTTCCTCCCTTAAATTCTGCTGCCAGCCTAAACCGACGGCATTAGGATACTGGGAATTGAAAACCCGCACAAGTGTCATGCCATAATCTCTGAACTTGAGGTCACAATATCGAGTAGGAGAGAAGGTATGGAACATGTTAGGACTGTGGACAGACTCCATTTTCAGTGCGGGATTGATCTTGCTGGCCGTCGGATACGGTCAAACCTATTGGGCCCGATGGCGCTTTAATCCTTCCCAAGTCGTAGCTATCGCTGCGACATTGGTCGGATCTAACATCATCATGCCGTCGATTCGTATAGCAACGACCTCGCTCTCGTTGAGTCTAGTGCTATTCGGTAGCCTGGTGGTCATTTTCGGAATCTTACGAGGCGACCCAACGTGGTGGTTATGGTGGCTTAGTTTGGCGACAATAATGGCCCTGGTGCGCATTATGCTCCCGATGGATCCTCATCGTGCACAGTTGGTGCCAACCTTGGGCCCCGAATCCCTGGCATTGGGCACTGCGAGCGGAATCCTGACCTCAGATCCCGTAGCCGGGCTTATGGTGGCCGCGGGAGCCGACATCTTGTCTTCCGTCTGGGTCGCATTCTATCATCGAGGAACCTGGCACCTAGGGCACCACGATTTCACCTCCGCTCTCCTAGCCGCATTGGGGGGCTACGCGGTGGGTTGGGTCGGCCATCACGTCCAACAACGGCGGACCACTGCTTGACCATGTTTCCAATGCCTGGGATAATCCCAAAGGAAGAAAGTAGAGGTGGATCAACGTGGCTTTGGTAGCATTAGTAGGCCGGCCCAATGTAGGTAAATCTGCACTGTTTAATCGCATCACGCAAAAACGCCGGGCTATCGTGGAAGATTACCCCGGAGTAACACGCGATCGACTATACGAAGAGACGGATTGGAATGGGATTCCTTTTACCGTCATTGACACCGGCGGCATCTGGACCGAAGGGGAAGATACCATCTTATCGATGACACGGCATCAAACCACACTGGCGATCGAAGAAGCAGACGTCATTGTTTTGGTTGTCGATGCCAAACAAGGCGTGACCTCATCAGATTGGACGGCAGTGGAATTATTGCGCCACACCAAAAAACCCGTGCTGGTTGCCGTTAATAAAGCTGAGAGCCCAAAGGATAGCGGCGTAGAGTTCTATGAGTTGGGCCTTGGCGAACCCATCCCCGTCTCGGCCGTCCACGGCCAAGGCATTGGAGACCTCATGGACCAGATTGTGGACCATTTGCCCACCGAAGTTGACGTGATGCATGAGGTGGGGGACCATCCCATCCGAGTCGCCTTAGTCGGTCGCCCCAATGTTGGTAAGTCGTCGTTAGTGAATGCCCTCTTGGGCTATGAACGGACCTTAGTCACCCCGATTGCTGGAACCACGCGCGACGTAGTCGATGCTCTCCTGGTCCGAGATCAAAAAGAGTTCATCCTACTGGATACGGCCGGCCTTCGGCGTCCCAACAAGATCTCCGAAGAACTGGAAGAGAAAACCGTCCAGCGCACGTTGCAAGCCATACGGGATGCCGATGTGGTGCTCATGATGCTGGCCGCGGACGAACCCATGACGGCACAAGATCAGCGGATTGCCGGACAAATTGCTCAAAACCGTAAAGCGGTGATCGTGCTCATCAATAAGGCGGATTTAGTCAAGGGGGCAACGACAAAGCTTCAAATATCGACGCGGGAACAACTGAAATTTTTGCCTTACGCCACCATTCAACCCATCTCCGCAGTTACCGGTTGGCATCTCGACAACATATGGCCCTTGGTACAAACCGCCTATGAGTCCTTTACCACACGCCTCGCAACCCATCCGCTTAACCGCTTGATTCAAGAGGCACAACACTTAAACCCCGCTCCTACGGATAAGGGCAAGGCACTGAAAATTTACTATGTCACGCAAGTAACGTCGCGCCCCCCTCACTTTGTATTCTTTGTCAACGATCCCGAGTTGCTACATTTTAGTTACGAACGATACCTAGAAAATCGGCTGCGAGAGAAGTTTGGCTTTCCAGGAAGCCCTATCCATCTCACTTTCCGCGCGCGAGTCAGGAAAATGGATGATCAATGAGCCCATAGACTTAGTCGTATTTGGCACAGGCAACTGGGGGCTTACGCTGGCAGATATTGCGTCACGCTCCGGCTCCCGGGTGATGCTTTATTGCCGTAGACCGGAAGTCTACAAAGCCATTTCACAAACCCGGCGTCATCCTGAGTTTCTCCCAGACCTGGTCCTTAGTCCATCGGTCGTAGTCACCTCCGAGATCGAGACCGCCGCGTTAGCGTCCCCCTACTGGGTTGTCGTCCCTCCAAGCCAGCATCTTCGCGAACTGGCTGTACGGTTAGCGCCCTGGGTACGTCCGGGAATTCACGCATTGTCCGCAACAAAAGGCTTAGAGGCTGACACCCATCATAGCATGTCCCAGATCCTCGAATCCGAATGGCACCCCATAGAGGGAGCCGCAGTTCCCGAAATCGGTGTGCTCAGTGGACCTAACTTGGCCTACGAGTTGAGCCATGGCCTTCCCGCCGCCACCGCTGTATCCTGCCAACGGCCAACTTTCGATCAATGGGCGGAACGGCTCGGCCGCGCCAATCTTCGACTTTACTTCCAGCCGGACAGGATTGGAACCGAATTGGGGGGAGCCTTAAAGAACGTACTCGCGATCGCCGTAGGAATTGCCCAAGCGACCGGTTTGGGGGAGAGCGCCAAAGCGGCATTAATAACCCGCGGACTTCATGAAATGGGACGTTTGGCAGTCCGTATGGGCGCCAATCTTACCACACTCGCCGGATTATCCGGTCTGGGGGATATGGTTGCCACGGCTTCATCACCTCATTCCCGCAATCTCTGGTGTGGTCGCCAATTAGGCCTAGGCCGACCTTTAGATAGCATCCTATCTGGTACCCATATGGTTGTGGAAGGAATTCCCACCACGTATGTGGCCCAAGACCTCGGGCGAAAGTTTGACCTTGCTACCCCCATCACAGATGCCCTGGTCGATGTGTTCCACGGCACCGCAGTGAGCGATGCCCTCACTCAACTGATGGGTCGCGCATTTGTGGATGAATCGGACCTTTAGACCAATTTATTTTCCAGACACTGGCATTATGTCTAGGTTTTCCTCATATCCTGCTACTGTCATTCATAGGGTGATCCCGGGACAAGGCGAGGACCGGCGCCAACCCATTTGGCAGAGAAAAGGGGAGGGAACCACAAGAATGGAGAAGTTTGACCTGTTTAAGGATCTAGCCGAACGCACCGGCGGCGATGTATATTTGGGCGTCGTGGGACCGGTCCGTACCGGCAAGTCCACTTTCATCAAACGCTTTATGGAGCGCATGATATTACCCGCTATCGACGACCCTAATGAGCGTGAGCGGGCCGTGGATTCCTTACCGCAAAGCGGTACGGGCCGCACCATTATGACGACCGAACCCAAATTCATTCCCGATGACGGAGTGGAAATTGATCTTAACGATGCCATCTCATTCCGGGCTCGGTTGGTTGATTGCGTCGGATACACGGTTCCCGGTGCCCTCGGATATAACGAAGAAGAGGGGCAACGCATGGTAACGACCCCATGGTCCGATGAGGCGATGCCATTCGAAGAAGCGGCGGAAATGGGCACGCGCAAGGTCATCACGGACCACTCGACCATCGGCCTGGTGGTAACTACTGACGGAAGTTTCGGAGATTTGCCCCGTGGCTCCTATGTCGATGCCGAAGAACGCGTGGTAGGGGAGCTCAAGGAACTCGGCAAACCCTTCGTCGTGGTGCTTAACTCAGCAAATCCCTATGGCGAGGAGACCATCACGATTGCTGACCAATTGGCCGAACAATATGATGTACCGGTGTTGCCCGTCAATTGTTTAGAGCTCCGCCAAGACGATATTGTACACCTGCTCGAACAGGTCTTGTACGAATTTCCCGTCACTGAAATCGCGTTTAATCTGGAGGATTGGGTAGAATCCTTGCCGGTCAATCATTGGCTGCGTAAGACAATGGACCTCGCGATGGAAGAAGCTCGGGCGGGAATTCAACGCTTGCGGGACGTCGAACCGGCCGTCCAAGCCATCGCTGAGTATGATTACGCCGAAAATGTCCGACTTGAACACATGAACCTCGGCACGGGGGCAGCACAAATCTACATTGGATCCCAAGACGCTCTATATTACCGCGTTCTGGGTGAACTATCGGATCGACATGTCGCGACCCGCGGAGATATCATGAAGCTTTGGCGCGAGTACGTGGTGTCTAAGAGTGAGTGGGATAAGGTGGAAGATGCTATCCGGGAAGTACGCACCACCGGGTACGGCATGGTGGCTCCAACCCTGGCGGAATTAAACCTCGAGGAACCGGAACCTATCCGCCGGGGAGCTCAATTTGGTGTCAAACTTAAAGCAACCGCGCCTTCCATTCACATGATCCGGGCAGACATTGAGACAGAAATTACTCCGATCATTGGGACGGAGCGCCAAGCGGATGAATTAGTGCAATATCTCATGGAGCAATTTGAAGACGATCCGAAGCGGCTCTGGGAAACCAACCTCTTTGGTAAATCGCTCCATGACTTAGTCCGCGAAAGCATCCAGTCAAAACTCTTTAAAATGCCGGAAAACGCGCAAGAAAAACTACAGGAAACCTTGCAGCGGATCATTAACGAAGGATCCGGGGGACTCATCTGCATAATAATCTAAGGCATTCCGGGACGACCGACGTCCCGGTCTACTTTTCCCCCCCGCTTAATATCTTCCAGGCTTGCGGTTCATAGAACCTCATGTAGGGATTCTCGGACATGCCTACCAAATTTGGTGTGGTCCAGGTGGGATATTGAGGCCACACCAAAAACACCCCTGGGGGATTCTTTTGTAAGGCTGTCTGTGCCTGATAGAGGTCATAAAGATGTGCCGACGGATTGACGGTCGTGGCGGCGGAATTCAGCGCGGCATTGACTGCCGCATCGTTATACGCCCCAACATTGGTTTTAAACGATGAATAGAGACCACCCCCATAGGATGGAAAGAACCAACCCGAAGCGGGTGTTCTCGTGTCGGCTAGGACCCACTGAAAGTGTCCGCCCAAAACCGCCTGGCGATAAGAACTCGTGGGCAACACACGACAGCTAAAATGCACACCGAGGGTCTCCGTTTCTTGCGCCAGCGATGGACAGGCTTTCGCGAGTCGCCGGTGCGCCCGGTCGACGGTAATGGTCCAGGTGCGTCCCGTTAATCCCGACGTCGAGGGGATGCTAAGCGAGGGGGGGGACGTCAGCCCCGGAAAATATGACCAGTTGGACGGTAAAATCGGCCCATTAGCAGATGAGCCATGTCCTAGTTGTGCGAGGGCCTTTCGCGCACCACCCCGATAAATCCCGGCAATCGTAGCCTCCGCCGCACCATGGTTCACCACCCTAAAGTTAGGAAGAAGGACCCACGCACGGTTATCGGCATGCCACTTTTGCTGCAACTTGGGATGTGCGCCCGATGGTTTATACAACCAAAGCTCGGCCGTCCACCGCGTGCTATGCACCGGTGGTCGCGAACTCCACACGACATAGGGAATGTGAACGATCCCCGCAAAATATCGGGGAACCGCCTTTAAGGTCAGTCGCGACCCGGTCTTCGTCACCGGTCGAAACGGCCCCGTTCCCACAAAGTCCAAAGGATCTGAAAGAATCCTGGAACTTCGAACCTTGGCCGGAGCTAATTTCTGCAATAAGAATGAAGGGAGGATAAAGACCCCGGACCCTTGCGATGCATACTCGCTCAAAAAACCCGGGTCGGAAGCTTTTAAGGTAAATGCGACCCTAGTGGGACTCAATGCGACAACCGATTTGAGGATACGGGTCAAGGGTGAGACACGAGGGAACCCACTTGCTGCATTGCTATAGAGCCGGTAACTCCACACGACATCGGAGGCCGTTACGGGGCGCCCGTCCCACCACTTAGCCCGAGGATCCAACGTCACCACCACCCGACGATTGCCCTCAGACGTCGTCCATCGGCGGGCGAGATTTGGCGTCAAGGCTCCATTGGGTTTGACGTTGACCAACGCATTCCACACCAACTCGTTAAGAGAATATCCCGGTGTGCTTCGGGGAGTCGTCAGGGGATTCGGGACCAGCGTCCCATGGCTAATGATATCTAAGGTGGTCCTTGGCAGTACGTTCGGTCGCGGCGGCAATGTGATGCGGGGTGCACCACACCCTGACAACGCAACAATCAAGATAGTGCTCCCAACTTGCCATGCCTTAATCTTGTGAAGAAATCCATACCTGTTCATAGCCAGCATTATACCACCGACCACATAAAGACCGTGGGCGTAAACCCACGGTCTTTATGAGCCCGGCCTCTCAATTATATTGAATGCGTGGATCCACCATTCCGTATAGGAGGTCCGCCAAGAGATTACCAATAATAGTCAAGAAGCCCGTGATGACCACGATCCCCAAAATCACGGGATAGTCTCGTTGGTTGGCTGCATCCCAGAACAATAGGCCCATTCCCGGATAGTTGAAGATGACTTCGATCAATAACGCCCCGGAGAAAAGATTAGGTAAGGAAAAACCTAGCAACGTAATTAGCGGCAAGACGGAATTCCTTAGGGCGTGTTTAAACACGACAACGGTTTCCCTCAGTCCTTTAGAGCGCGCAGTACGCACATAGTCTTGCACCAGATGCTCGGTCATGGACGTACGCATGTACCGCCCCCATCCGGCTACCGTAACTAGGATTAGCGTTAAGACCGGAAGTGTGGTGTGAGCTAGCCAGGACCCGAATCCCGGGTTCGGATTTAAGGGATTGGACAGGCCGCCACTGGGAAACCACCCCAGGTTAATGGAGAAGAACAAGATAATCATGATGCCTAACCAAAAACTCGGCATCGAGTAAAAGAAGTAGGTCAGAGCCGTCATTCCATAGTCAAATTTACTGTCATGAAAGTAGGCCTGAATGCTCCCTAGGATAATCGATAAGATGTGCGCCAAAACCACACTGATCCCCACGATGGATAGGGTGCGCGGCATATTGATGAGAATAAGGGACAATACGGACTTGTTGTAGTAGTATGATGTCCCAAAATTGCCATGAAGAAGTTGCCCGAGCCAGGTGATATACTGCACGGGAAGTGGGTGGTTCAACCCAAACTCGCGATTGATTTGGGCAATCCGTAGCGGCGTTGCTTTAGGTCCAAGCATCGCTTGAGCGGGTCCGCCGGGTACGATGTGAACCAAAAAAAATCCAATGATCGTAATCCCGAGTAGTGAAGGAATGGCTTGAACGAACCGCTGTATGATAAACCGGAACATCTTCTTCCCTCCTTTATAGACTAAGCTTTCCGAAGCCGCGGATCAAAGGCCTGCCGCAACGCGTCTCCAAGAAAGTTGACCGACAGTTCCACTATCAATATCGCAACACCGGGAGGGTAAATAAGCCACCATGCGTTTTGGAACATGTACGACATCGATGAGGATAGCATCTCGCCCCAGTTGGGCATCGGCGGGGGAAGGCCTAACCCTAAGAAGCTTAACGCAGCGACCGTCAAAATCGCATCGGCCACTTGGAATGTGGCGTTGACGACCACCACACCCATCACGTTCGGCAGTAACTCTTTGAACATAATACGCCAGTTACTAGCCCCTAGGGCACGAGCCGCTTCAACATAGTCTCTACGTTTGAGGGACAACACTTCGGAGCGGACCAATCGAGCCACGCCAAACCATGAAAGCGACCCGATCACGACCACCAACAGAAGGGCATTGGGTCGGAATACGGTGTCCACAAATAGCAATAGAAAGAGACCTGGAATCGCGATAAAAATGTCTACAATACGCATCAAGATTACGTCGAGCCATTTGCCAGCCATTCCACTCACCAGGCCATAGACAACACCGAGTAAAGTGGCCATGAACGCGGCCGCAAAACCAACCTCCAATGAAAGTTGCCCACCCACCATCATCCGCGCAAGTTCACTTCTTCCGAGACTATCAGTGCCTAACGGGAAATGAGCATTGGGCGCATGAAGCGTCGCCAGCAGGTTAGGATTGTTAATTTGAACCGGATACAACACAGGTCCGAGAAAGCTAAATAGAACAAGGAACGACAAGCCTACCACGCCCGCGACCGCCAAAGGATTATGCCAAAATGCCTTCCACTCGCGCGAGCGACTGGGGGCTTCCGGTTTCGGAGCATCATGTGTCGTTACAGTTTCGCTTATTGTCTCAGGAATCATATTGCTTCACTCCTTGCCCGGATTGACAGCCTCATAACCATTCAAATGCTTCGGAATCCGTTGTCTGAAGCAGATCATTGGCACGATGATAGCATCACAATGGAAATTGTTCGAATACTACTAACAACGGTATTATACGGACGGCTACGGATAAAAGTCAATCGCGCTTCCTCCCAGTGTTGGATGATTACGCTAATGTGCGAAATCATTACCGGTAAGGATAGGACGGTGTCCTATTGGCCACGCTACCCAGTGTGGGGGTGACTTGGATTTGCCTGTGCAGACGCTTGCCGTCAACACCAAGCATCAACGCATCCAATGGATTCATGTGAACGGAGAAGATAGCCATGAGGTCCAAAACATCCTAGACCAACAGGGCATTCACTTCTCCTTCCAAAGCGTGACTCAACGCGCTGCGTTCGACCGCTATCCAGACTTCTATTATGTCCGCTTTTACGCATTTCCGACCCGCGGACATCAGACTAAGGTCCGCCCTAGCGCGGTTCATGTAGTGGTTCGGCAAACCGCCGTCGTCAGTTGGAGCACCCTTGACGTCCAAGCGACCATCCAAGAACTCCGTGACAAACTCGCCGAGCATCCCGGACTCATTCACAGCGTGCATAGTTTATGTTACGTCGTGCTCGACCAAATTGTTGAAGAAACATTTTGGATCTTCGATGGGATCAATGAGAGACTAGCGGCCGTGGAGCATGAAGTTTTTCAAAAATCCATTCCTGGCAATATCCAACAACGCATCTTTCGCCTCAAAAGGGAACTCTTGGGCTTGCGCCACATTCTGGCGTCCGAACGCGACGTCATCTACCAATTGGTGCGATATTGGGATAGCGTCGCCATCCGCGACGAGGACTCGATGCCCCAAAGCCCCTGGAGTTTCGAACTCTATGACCATGTGATTCGCCTGTTCGATTCAGCCGATACCTATCGAGAACTCGTAAACTCCGCGTTAGATATATACCTGTCCAACGTGTCTAATCGGCTTAATGAGATCGTCAAAAAATTGACCATTGTGACCGTGTTATTCGTGCCCGCTTCGCTAGTTGCGGCATTGTACGGGATGAATTTTGATTTCCTTCCCGGTCAGCACCACCCCTGGGGATTTTACTTCGTGATAACCGGAGTGGGCATCATTTCAGTCACACTGGTGTGGATTTTCCGGTCCCGTCGCTGGTTGTGACTGCCAAAATTGGTTCTTATCTCACTAGACGTGCCTCTCTTAAGCCCTTACAATGCCTTTGTTATGTAACCCTGGCTTTTAGGTCCGGGTGAAAGGGAGGACTACACCATGAAGCGTCATCTCATCAACTTGTCAGCCATCACCGTGGTTGGATCCTCGCTAATTCTAGCAGGTTGCGGTACGGCCTCAACATCCACAGGAGCCCAATCGGCACTCGGGAACGTCGCCGTGGTGGGACTACCAGCCCAAGTGTCACCCAACTGGTGGTTCCCCATCGAAGCGTCCACGTCATACAGCGTATACAACAATCAGGTCAATACACTGATGTATAAGCCCTTGTTGCAAATTTCTAAGACCGACGGAATAAACTACGCTCAATCCCTGGCCTCCAAGGTCACGTGGAATAGCACGGGAACGGTATACACCATCACACTTAATCCCAAATGGCATTGGTCCAACGGAAATCCCGTGACCGCCGCGGATGTTGTCTGGAGCACCGATCTAATGCTACACGCCAGTAGCGGTAGCCAAAGCCTGCCCTGGAGCTACGGGGGTGCTGGAATCGGCGGTCTACCCACCCAAGGTTCCAAAGGCCGTTGGCAAAGCGTTGTGGTTCAAAATAAGCACACCGTGGTTATCACGTTAACCACACCGTCTAACCCCGAATGGTTCTTACACAACGGGCTTGGGCAAATTGTTCCCGTACCCAAATCGGTGTGGGACATTCATCACAATATGACCCACGAACTAAACTTTATTAAAAACGTGTCAAATACGCCGAACGCCTCGTACTACAATGTGGTCGACGGACCGTTTAAATATGCACCGAACCAGAGTAAACCTAACAACCAATATTGGAGCTTCGTGCCGAACCCTCAATATAACGGGCACAAGGCGAGCATCCACAAGCTGGTCTATCAGTACCAAACTAGCTCAAGCGCAGAATTTGCGGCTTTGAAGACAGGAAAGCTCAACGTCGGTTATTTGCCGCCGTCTTTATACACCTCTCGGGCTCAATTAACTGGCGACAAGATCGCGGTCCAGTACCCATTTGGATTCAATTACATGGTCCCCAACTTGAGCAGCCAGGCACCGGGAGGATTTGGTCAAATCATGAGCCATCCCTATGCTCGATTGGCGTTAGAAATGGGGATCAATCAGAAGGGCATGATTCAAAGTTTCTATCATGGCTACGGGGTCACCGAACATGGACCCATTCCCTCGATGCCGAAGACCGAATTCCTGCTCCCGGGTCTAAAGAATCCCGCACCCTTCAACCCGGCGGCAGGAAAAGCCCTCTTGCTGAAACACGGATGGCACTTGGTTAATGGCGTGATGACGAACGCCCAAGGCCAAAAGTTCCAGTTTACCTTCGACTACGTTTCGGGAAGCCAGACCCTAAAGGACGAAGTACAGTTGATGAAGCAAGACTGGGCTAAGGAAGGCATCGTCGTCAACCTGGTGTCCCAACCGTTTAATACGCTCATCACCAACACGAGCCAAAGCGACCCCACGGCGTGGCAACTTAACGCATGGGGCGGGGGTTGGACCTATGAACCCGATTACTATCCAACGGGTGGCGGCCTTTTTGCCTCCGGGTCTGCGGCAAACTATGGGGGGTATGTGAACTCCACCATGAACCGCTTGGTGCAAGCAACTTACGCACCCGGCACCCAGGCTCAGATTATCCAGCGCATGAATGCGTACCAAACCTATGCTGCGCAACAACTACCAGTCATCTGGCTGCCATGGACCGCACAGTTTGGAGCCAACGCGACCAACATCAAGGGGGTTAATCGGACCTATAACCCCATCACCGACTTAATGACGCCAAACTACTGGACGATTACCCAATAAAGAAATCTTGGCTAAGCCCCCGTCCGACGCCATGTCGAGCGGGGGCTCACTTGTACTGACGGTCTAGACCAATTGGTTCAACGTTTAGAAAATTGACAGATTGATACCAATGGAGCAGGATTATCGATTTTCTTTGTCGAATACAAAAGCGCACGCAATTTACAGGGTATTCACAATGGTGGCTCTAGCCAAGAGTTTGACCCTAATCAGACCTTGAGCACCAAAGGCTGGAAGGGGTTGAGACGGTGCCAAAGACACCATTACCAACTATAGGAGGTCTAATATGAAACATCGTTCTATGGCCTTAGCCGCAGCCACAATAGCCGGTTCCTCGCTCTTGTTAGCGGGTTGCGGTTCGGCTCCGGCGAAGACTGGCAATGCGGCTCCCAAATCTCCGGTCGGCAACGTGGCCATCGTCGGACTGCCTGCCCAAGTATCCCCCAACTGGTGGTTCCCCATTACCGCCAACACCGCGTACAGTGACTTGAATTCGACCATGCAAGATAACCTCTATCTGCCACTGCTCCACATTTCACGCACCGACAGTATCAACTACGCGCGTTCACTCGCGTCCGATGTCACTTGGAACTCGAGTGGCACCGTGTATACCATTACTCTCCATAAGAAGTGGCAATGGTCCAACGGAACCCCGGTCACTGCGGCCGACGTCGTATGGAGCATGAAACTTTTGGAATACTTATCGGGAGGAAAAGCCCCCTGGACTTACGGTGGCGCCGGCATCGGTGGATTGCCCGCCATGTGGAAGAACGTCACGGCTCAAGGGAATCACACGGTGGTGGTCACGCTTAGTCAGAGTGCCAACCCGCAATGGTTTTTGCACAATGGCTTAGGTCAAGTCCAACCGGTACCGAAGGCCGTGTGGGACATCCATAAGAACTTAGCGAACGAAGCGAAGTTTATTAAATCGGTGTCCAACACCCCCGGATCATCCTATTACAACGTTGTAGACGGACCCTTTAAATATGATGCCAAGGCGTCCAAGACCAACAACCAATATTGGACGTTTGTACCCAACCCCAGCTACAAGGGCCACAAGGCTTCGATTGCCAAACTGATCTATCAATACGAGACCACCAGTGCCGCCGAATTCGCGGCCCTCAGAACCGGCAAAATCAACGTGGGATACCTACCCGCTTCGCTGTGGACCTCTAAGTCACAGTTGACCAAAGACAAGTTCTCTACTTCCTACGTATTTGGATTCAACTATATGGTCCCGAACTTCAGTCCCAAAGCGCCCGGTAATTTCGCGAAACTGATTGCCCCGACGTATGTTCGCCAAGCCTTAGAGATGGGCATCAATCAGCCCGGAATGATTTCAAGCCTCTACCATGGTCACGGTACTCAAGAGTGGGGCCCCATTCCGCCCAAACCGAAGACCGTATTTGACGACCCCAGCATTCAAAACATTGGCGCTTATAATCCGTCGGCCGGCAAACAGTTATTGCTGTCGCATGGCTGGCACATAGTCAATGGCGTGATGACCAACCCCCAAG
>JAJYPK010000095.1 GCA_021795465.1 Bacillota bacterium | reverse complement strand
TATAAAATAGGTTTAGCTGCGGATCCAGCACGACCCATTTCGCGTGATCCTCGCTCCAGACATCGACGACCATATGGGCTTTCCCTAGTCCTTCCGCTGCCGTAGGTCGACGCAAACCCACCACTCGAGCGGGATACCCGTAAGCAGCCAACACTTGCTGGAGCATGTGGGCAAACTCTACACAGCGGAAGGTTCCGAGCCATTCTGTGCTGCCTGCAATAGCGCGAGCCCACTTAATTCCGACGCCTCGTCCCAGCCTTGATGATGGGACAGGTGATGCACCCAATCCATCAACCGTAAGATTTGTTCCCAGGAAGTCCGAATTTGGGCGAGATCCTGTTCGAGTCCTGTGGCATCCCGCAGGGCCTTTCGTAATTCCGGTTCCTCCGCCCAGTGATAGAGGGCATAGGCGGGGCTTTGTTCTTGATGTTGGTATTCCAATAAACGCCATCGATATTGACGATTCATATAAACATCCTTTTCCTGTGTCCTTTTCATTGATCTGGGGTATTGCTATCCAATTAAGCCCTCGCTAGACTTCGAGCCACCGTCAGCTCTCCCGTCAACGTGTCTACCCGTCCCAACGCAACACGGAGAAAAGAGGTTGTGGTTAGTCCCGTGGAGACGTTCGCTACTCGACTAGACAATTCCTGCTTCATCCCGACGGGTGTCAGCCGTTTCAGGATGAACCAGTCTGGGTAAAAGACCCCTCGCTAGTCAAGATATTTGTCGATAGATTAGTGAGTACCCGGTCACCTGGCCCACGTTTCTCGGGACGTTTGATTCTATCGTGATATCTTAATAGTCGCTATGGTTGGATTATGTTGTCTCCGGTATCACATCAGGATCGTCGGTTCAATAGCTGTGCGAGTAATCCGCAATGGTCAAGTAGTGCTTGTTGCAAAAGGGTCACAATACGGCGAGCGTTAAGTGGGGGCGCTTCTTAAAGGAATGGATGAAATGATATGGCCGAGATGGCCCCTCTTCTAGTCAGGACGCAACGTAGCCGGTTCACCCTATCCAAAATATTGTCCCAAACGGGGTCCGGTATCCGATATGTCACCGTGCTCTATTTAATCTATCATCTGGATCCTTCCTCTTTAGCCATCGGTGTAACCTTAGGAATTCCATCAGTCGCCCAAATTTTCTTGGCACCTTTAGGGGGACTCGCCGCGGATCGAATGCACCGCCCACGGCTGATCGCGCTCCTTTATGGGTTATCCGGGTTGACCATGGGGGTCTTATGGGGGGTGCTCCAAACGCGCGACTTCTCCCCGCCTGTCCTTATCCCCCTCGTATACATCCTATACGGCATCACGGCCACCGCGGACACACTCGTTGGCCCTGGATATCGGACTTTGATGAGTGAGTGGGTGTCCGAAGGGGCCCTGGTCCGATGGGAAGGCATGTTAAATGCCCTCACGCAAGGATTTTGGTTAGGTGGCGTCCTCTTAACCGGACTTACCATTGCGGTAATGGGATCCGGTGAATGGCTTTTGGTGAGCGCCGGCCTTTTTATGGGTGCTTCCCTGATGATGATCCGGCAATTCGAACCGCATAGATCGTCCTCGGTTCCTAAGCCCCGCGCCCCACACCCGCTCCCTGCCATACGGCGAACCCTCATCTCACTATCTTCAGCCTGGAAGCAGCTACGTGCTCATCCGTTTATGTGGACATTCGCCGTACTCATCGGTCTCAGTAACATTCCACACAACCTCTTATTATCCCTGCCGTTCTTTTTGGCAATGAATTCGCATCAAGGCTATGGGGGATTTGGTGTCTTGGAATCCGCTGTGGTCCTCGGCACGATCGCAGGGAATGTCTGGATTGCCCGACGAGTGAGAGGGCACCGCATCCGAACGCTGCTGGTTTTCGCCTTCACCATTCAAAGTGTCATCTGTCTGATTCTTTGGTTCACCACCGCGTCCCCATTCGCGGCGGTCGTGAGTTTATTGGCCATCTACGGGAGTACAGACGCATTATTCACACCAGCCTATGCACATCTCAGTATCGTGGTGCCACGAGCCGTCCGCGGGCAAGTGTTTGGCCTATTCAACGTGATTGCCTTACTCGCCACCCCCATTAGCAATGTTGGCCTCGGCTGGCTTCTCACCATCACGTCCTCCGCTCCCATAATTTTGGGATTATCTCTGGCGTTTGGGGCGTTAGCACTTTTGACACTTCGCAGCGCAGCATTCCAATACGAAACCTCTCGCGAGTAGGATATGGTCGCGGGGGATTCCGGTGCCATAAATACCCCATTAAGCCTCGATGCGACCTTGCGATGGTTTTCCGCAAATTTGAGACAGCACGCAGAACGCGGGTAGATTCAGAACTGGAAGCATCGCAGTGCATGATATCAGGGAAAAGCGCTCTTTCTTTATCGTTTCTCCCATTCTTAAACCCCGGCCACCTACCATCGCACCGAGGTCGGAGGCAAAACCCCCGTGGGCAAGTTTGTGAGCACGGATGATATTGATAACGGCTTGCCGTAGGAGTATACTTACCTTGATATTCCATAATTCCGTAGAATAATGGAGGATAACCGTGATGAATGCCGACCGCGCGTTTAAAGACGCCATTTACGAGCAAATTGCCCGGGTTAGTCGCGCCGTTGCGCATCCCCGACGGTTGGAATTGCTCGATCTACTCTGCCAAGGGCCGGCTACGGTGGAGTCTCTGACTCAGAAAAGTGGCATGCCCCTGAGAAGTACATCCCAGCACCTACAACAGCTTAAAGATGCCCATTTGGTTCAGGTGGAACCGCGAGGGGCCGCTCGAATTTACCGTCTGACGGATGCCGCCACGTGCGATTTGTTTCGCCAACTGCGGGGTCTCGCCGAGCGGTACTATGCGGACATGCAGGCCATCACCGAGGCATTTCTGCGCGAGCACGATGCTCTGGAGACCGTCGACACCACCGCCTTACAGGCCCGGATTGACCACGAGAATGTCGTGTTGCTCGATGTGCGGCCGGTGGAAGAATACGCCGCCGGACACTGGCCGGGTGCCGTCTCTCTACCGTTCGACGCCTTGACGAATCGCTTGGCGGAGTTGCCGCGAGATCGGACCGTGGTAGCGTATTGCCGCGGCCCTTATTGTGTGCTGGCACTGCATGCGGTGGAGATCTTAAAGGAGCACGGGTTTCGTGTGGTTCGACTGGCCGATGGGGTCCCAGATTGGAGGGCACAGGGATTGCCCGTCGCCGAAGGAGGAAATTCTACGTGAGGCGTCCGCCTTATTGCCCGCCCCGAAAAACGGTGCAAATTGGACTGGTATGAGTGGAACAACGAAGCCAGAAAATTAAACGCGGCTTCTCGTTGTACTAAAAACCCCACTGATAAGGAGTGTGTTGTTCATGAATCTCTTATTTATTGTCAACGATCCCCCTTATGGGACCGAACGTGCCTATAACGCGCTGCGGCATACCCATGCCATGGCCAAAACCGCTGAGACTCAGATCAAACTCTTTCTAATGGCCGACGCGGTGCAATGTGCACGGCAAGGGCAAGTGGTGCCGCCCGGCTACTATAACTTGGAACGCATGATCTCCATTGCGGTGCGCCAGGGTGTAGAGGTCGGCGCATGCGGTTCCTGCATGGACGCGCGGGCACTTCCGGACGATACCGTGATTCCCGGAGTGCATCGGAGCTCCATGGACGAGTTAAGCCGTTGGACGCTCTGGGCCGACAAGGTCTTGGTGTACTAAACCATCCGGGAGGGATTGAAATGGCACGGGTACTCATTGCGGGAGCGGGTGTGGGAGGTTTAGCGACGGCACACCGTCTTCGCCGCCACCTCAACGATTCCGATGAAATAGTCCTATGCACACCTTTTGGCCGTCGCTCTTGTGGGTCATGACGGGAACGCGCCAGGAGGACCAGGTTCAGCACCCCTTGAATGCGTTGAAAGATCGCCGTATCACCTCGTCCCAGGGCCCATTACGGCCATCGACCCTCGAAAAAGTCGTGGTCAGCGGCGACACCCGTTGGGCAGGAGATGCGTTAATCATCCACTCGGGGCCGATCTCGTTCCGTCCTCGATACCGGGAATGGCAAGGGAGCCCGGCAATTTCTATACGGTGGCCGGTGCCCAGGCGGTGTGGGACCAACTACAGACTCTCGACGGCGGACGGGTTGTGGTCCTCCTGAGCCGGATTCCCTTTAAGTGTCCGGCAGCACCGTATGAGGCCGCCATGCTGATTGATGGGTTTCTCCGTAAACGCCACCGCCGCGATCAGGTGGATGTCGAGATTTGGGCGGCGGAGCCTCTTCCGATGGGAGTGGCAGGGCCCGCCGTCAGTGGACCGTGGTACAAGCCCTCACAGAGCGCAACATCAGTGTTTGAGCGTCACTGGTGGTGAATCGCCGCGTCCCGCCACCAAAGTAGTAGGATCATGGCCAAGCCTGTTCGCGTCTATGATCAGAAGAGGTGCATTCTGCCACGACAGGATCGTCATATAAACTTGACACCCCTCCGAAAAATCACGGGTCACGCGTAGAGTGGGGGCCATCGGCAAAGACTTAAATTTCGGTTCGAACAGAAAACCTACTGGGACATCAGGCATTAGATGGTGTCCCCCTCCGCTATCCCTGGGAAGGGGCGCGCAAGAGCGTTCAACAACGCCATTCTCAATCAACCTTGAGGTAGAGCCATTGAGATGTCCTGCATCCTTCCCACCTTGAGCGTTACATTGACCTAGCGCGTCCGGTGCATTATCGTCTTTTTAATTGCGATGTGAAGAGAGGAGAAAGGTGCCCTCGATGTTGCCGTTACGTGAGGTACGGTTTGAGTTTCCCAAACCGCGACCACACCTGTACCCATGGAACCTCCCCGCTCTCGAACAGCTCGATGTGTTGCCTTTTCAGACCCCAGTCACCCTCTTAATTGGGGATAACGGAAGCGGAAAATCGACGTTTTTGGAATCTTTTGCCGAAGTCGCTGGATTCAACCCTGAGGGTGGGAGCCACCACGCCAACTACCATGCGGCCCATACGGACACCCAACTAGCCCAAGGACTACGCCTAGTGTGGAACCGCAAGGCGTTAAACGGCTTCTTTTTTCGGGCTGAAAGTTTCTTCGCCTATGCAAACTATCTGGAAGACATCAACGGCATGGACCCATATGGAGATCGGTCCCTCCACCATCAATCGCATGGCGAATCCTTTCTATCCCTGTTTCGACATCGACTAAATTCGCGGTCGCCTTCCCTATACCTCTTTGACGAGCCGGAGTCTGCGCTGTCTACCACCGGCCAACTTGCTTTTATCCGTCTGATCAAGGAATGGGCCGATTCGGGCCACACCCAGGTCATCATTGCCACGCATTCGCCAATTCTTCTGGCCTTCCCCGGTGCCACCATTTACAGTTTCGACCACGGCCCGGTGGCGTCAGTGAGCTATCGCGAATCTAAGCCCTACCAATTGACGCGCACTTTTCTTGAAGCGCCAGAAGCGTTCCTGAACGAGCTATTCCGCGACGATGACGAGGCCGAGGAAGAATCCTGATGCCATAGACATCCATAAAAACGTGCGTCATGCGTTCGAAAAGGGTCCGTCGCTATCACACCGTCCCGTGCAAACAGGCCAGTCCATTTTGGACTGACACCGTTCTTCACGCGATGGGCCTGCACCTGGTATTGCCGTGTCTTCGTCATTCGAGATTTTGCAAGATCGCTTCTTCCACCCCACTAAGATGGTGCAACACCGCTTGGCGGGCCCGCTCGGGATTCCGACTCTGGATCGCTTCGGTGATTTCTTTATGATCGTGAAGCGACTGTTGTGCACGTCCAGGAATGGCCAAGCTTTGTTTTCGGACGGTGTCGAGCAAGTCTAACAAGTTAAGCATCATCCGTCCGGCAATCGGATTATGTGACGCCGCCACCAAAGCCGTATGGAAAGCTTGGTCAGCATCGGCCGCTGCATCAAAGTCCAGGTCATTATCCAACACCACTCGAGTCGCCTCGGCGGTTAATCGCGTCAACACGGCAAGTTCTTCGTCGGATGCACGGACTGCAGCCCATTCAGCCGCAGCAGATTCCAAAGCTTTACGCACTTCAAATAGCGCGGCCACCGTATCTGAGCGCACCACAAATGGGGCCCATAGAGCATTGCCCAGGGCAGTCCCTTGGGTTCCTTGAACAAAGATACCGCGCCCGTGTTGAATCGAAATCACCCCGAGACCGGCCAAAGTTCTTAGAGCATCGCGCACAGTGGTGCGCGACACATTCAGTTGCACCGATAGATCACGTTCCGTTGGGAGTTTATCCCCAGCTAGCAAGTCTCCCGACTCAATCTTGGCTAAAATATCTTGAACGATACGATCCCGCAGCGAGATATTTTGTGAGATTTGTTCAAACATGGGTGTCACCGGCGTCAAAGCCGCCGCGATGGGTCACGAGGGGGTCGACACCCAACTCGTTGGCCAAGGCTCCAAGATTATTCAAAAGGTCGACATCAAGCGGAATCCCATAACGAAGCGAATCTCTACGCTTGCGCTCGGATCGCTCGCCAGGCAGACGAATGCTCTCTCCGGCCATGGCTGGCACTTGACGGATGTCGGATTCTAGTTCTAAAAGGGCGTCAGATAGCACTTCTGAAGGGCCAAATCCCGTCGGATTTAATGCCCAGAAGAAATGCCCCACGTTCGGCGGGCCAGAAAAGTCCGTATAGGGATTTTTCACGCCCGGCCCCACTCCAGCCCCCGATAGAATACCGGAAAAAATTTCCACCACCAAAGCCAGCGCATATCCTTTGGATCCTGCCATGGGTAGCACCGCGCCTCTTAGTGCGGCCTCGGCGTCCGTCGTCTTATGGCCATTTTCGTCGATAGCCCAACCCTCCGGTATCGGTTCTCCTAATCGTGCCGCCTGAATGATATTCCCACGCGCCACCACCGAAGTGGCCAAATCCACAACGATGGGTGGTAAGTCGCTGCCTCGGGGCAGCCCAAATGCAATCGGGTTTGTGCCTAAGAATGCCTTCTTGCCACCATATGGCGGCATTCCCGGTGGACTATTGGTTAACGCCATGAGAATAAATCCCCGCTCCGCCGCCGCTTCACAATAGGCACTCAGGGAACCGGCGTGGTTCGAAAGACGCACCGCCACTACCCCCATCCCGAACTGCTCAGCCAGTCCAATCGATCGCTCCATCGCACGCCAGGCCACGACTGGCCCCAAGCCATTGTCTCCATTCAACCGGGTCATGGCAGGAAAAGGTCCGGACTCGAATCCTAGGTTAGGGCGAGCCTTCATCACACCACGAACCAGTCGACTGGCATACAAGGGCAGACGACTCACGCCATGGGTATAGCGTCCCGTGAGGTCAGCATCCACCAAGACGTGAGCCGCAATCCTCGCGTCGTCCAACGGAACTTCCAAGGCAAGAAAGACATTCTCGACAAAACCCTGAAGACTGGCCGAATCCACGAATTTCAGATCGGTATTAGTAGTCATCTCCATCTGGCGGCTCCTTAAGGTTCAAATGCAATCCAGTTACTTATGAAGAACGCTCGCTCGTGGTGCCTGATTCGACAAGACGCGAATGACGTCGTCGGCGACCAACCTCGCCGTCCGGATCCCCGCTTCTTGGGTAAGACCCGAAATATGCGGGGTGAGCATGATACGAGGTTCTCCCAAAAGTGGGTCAGTTGCGCCGGGTGGTTCCACTTCTCGTACATCTAATAGGGCTCCTTGGAGTGTGCCGGTTCGTACTGCTTCCAACAATGCCTCCTCATCGATGATTCCCCCGCGCGAGGTATTAATTAGATAGGCGGAAGACTTCATCTGGGACAACACCTTTCGATTAATAAGATGCCGAGTTTCTGGCATTAGGGGAACGTGAAGGCTGACGAAGTCCGACTCCCGCAAGAGTTCATCTAGATCCACCAACTCCACCTGTCCTTCCATTACCGTCCAATGGGTGGGTAGACGCACCGGATCGCTAGCCAATATCGACATCCCCAATGCCTTGGCTCTTAACGCCAGTCTCTGCCCAATATCACCGAGCCCCACAATACCGAGTATTTTCCCATATAGTTCAAACCCACCAAGCTTCCGATTCCAATGGCCTTCTCTAACATTCCGATCCACCGCCACCAATTGGCGACTTTGACTAAAGCAATATGCCAAGACAAACTCCGCGACCGCAATCGCGTTGGCTCCCAACGCGGCGACTACTTCGATATGGTGGCGTTGGGCTGCACCTATATCAATATTATCCAGTCCTACCCCAAGTCGTCCAATAACACGGAGGTTTTTGGTTCCCGCCAAAAGTTCTTCGCTCACTCGGGTCTGATTTCGAACAATCAAGGCGTCGGCGGAAGTCAGGAACGTCATGAGCGATTCCGGTTTATCCCAAAGCCCCGGATCATAGATAACTTCACCAATTTTTTGTAGCAATTGGATCCCTTGTGGATCCATCATTTCTGTAATCACGATACGTGGCATGCGTTGCCCTCCAATAACCTACGAAGGCCAAGTCCCCGCTCTAGGAACTTAGCCTCGACCGGTTCGGTAATATTTTTACGCGCTACGATAGAGTTTGGTAAGGACGAATTCTTTGTGGCCCAGCACTTCAGATGCCGTGAGGCGACCGTTTAAAATGCGAAACATCATCGCAATGAGGTGGTTTCCTGCCTCATCCAACGACATCTCGAGTGACAATAACGGCGAGACATCCACATCAATGTGTTCGGACATCGTTGTCGCCGTTTTTGGGTTGGCGGTCGTCTTCAATACCGGAACCACGGGGTTCCCGACGATATTTCCCTGACCCGTAGTGAAAAAATGAAAGATCGAGCCCGCGGCACCCATCAAAGTAATGTATTCAGCTGCTGCTGATGATGAGTCCATAAAGTTCAAACCCGTCACCGTCGGTGCCACCGCAGGCTCTAGGGCATCTACCACCGACCTGGTTCCGGTTTTTTGAATGTTTCCCATGGCCTTTTCTTCGATGGTACTAAGACCTCCCGCAATATTTCCCTGAGTCGGTTGGGATCCTAAGAGGTCAAACCCGGTGTCCGTGATAAATTTCTGATACCCCTCATGGAGCGCCATGTACTTTTCGCGAACCGTATTGTTGGCGCAGCGTCGTGCGATAATATGTTCCGCACCGGTTATCTCTGAGGTTTCCCCAAAGATAACGGTCGCACCCCGATCAACCAGCCAATCCACCGCAACCCCCAAAGCCGGGTTCGATCCAAGCCCTGAGGTGGTGTCCGATTCGCCACACTTGATGCTAAACACTTGACCCGCAATAGGGCAGGATTCCCGGTTTTGTTCCGACGCATCCTGTAAAAATTCCCGTGCCTTGCGCGCCGCACGCGCAATGGTATCCGTGTCCCCATGCCCTTCGATCGAAAAACCCACGACGGGCTTACCGGTGGCTTGAATTCCTTTGACCACTCGCTCCGTCCAGTTCGGTTCGATGCCTACCACCACGGCGGCCGCAATATTCGGATTACACCCAGTCCCGATTAAGGTGCGAAAGTGCAGTTCCAAATCATCCCCAAATTGGAGACGTCCATATGGATGAGGGAGTGCCAACACGCCGGGCACAATACGCGCCACGCCTTCTACAACGGCGTTAGACAGATCGTCCACGGGGATAATGGCCACATAGTTCCGTGAACCAAAACGCCCGTCCGGGCGGCGAAATCCTTGAAATGTTGTACGTTCGTCCATGTTATCCCCACCTCACACTCTTAATGTTATGCACATGCACGTGGTCTCCCACCGTGATTGGCATCCTCGCCAATCCTATTACCTCGTTGTATTTCACAATCGGTTCACCGGCTTGACGATCCTGTAAGGCAACCTTATGACCCAAGGGTACATCACGACGCAAAGTCACCGTCACCTCGCGTTGACCGCGCTGCGACACACCTGTGACGGTTTCCCCTTCCGTCAAGTCTCGTACGGCGACCCCTACATGGTCTTCATCCCCATGGATAAGAAATCCGTAGCTCATTAGATATCCCTCTTTCTATCGGTGGTATGTGGTCATACCTTAATGCTATCATCATCCTGGCTCATTAGACTTGTCAACCTCTTAGCAATAGATTCTTCATTTCCTTCCCACCGCAGGAAAAATGCCGAGGCCCTTTAAGGCACCCCGGCGATAGAACGTGAGTCGACTCTAGGCTTTGGGCGACTCGGTGTTCAGAGTGCCTGCAGTCTTTGTCGACCGCCCTGACTTCGGAAACGCACTACTAAAGAAATTGTCGAGATAATCGCGCGAGATCGCGGGAGTGATAAGACTCACCCCGAAAAACACCACCACGTTGCATGCCAGGGCGATCAACCCCGCGTTAATCCCAAACAACGGGTCATGCTTAGTCAACAACAAGGCACCACTCACGATCCACCCCACGATGATGCCGGCTACTGCCCCTTGTTTGGTGGCACGGCGCCAAAATAGTCCGCCGAGGACCACGGCCGGAAACAATTGCGCAATAAAGTCATAGGCAATAAGGAGTACCACCACAATGAGCGCGGGCGCCGCCGCAGCCAAGCCAAAGGCAAGAAGGGTCAAAGGAAACACCAACCACTTGGTCAGTCGATAAACGGTCTTTTCTTTGGCGTCTTTTTTAATCCCTCCATAGACATTCTTCGCAATCAGGCTCGCGGACGTCATAATAATGGGTCCCGCCGGCACAATCGCCGCGAAAACAGCGGCAATAGTAAAGATAATGAGAAACCATTCCGGAAACGTCTTTAAAGCCAAGAGCATAATGACATCATTACCTTTCACCTTCGCTACGGCAAAGATGATCACGGCTGCCAGTCCTACCGTCACCATCATGACTTTAACCAATTGATATAACGGCATGAATACCGCTTGGAGTTTCAAGGTACGTGGACTCTTCGCGGTGTAGGCAATGCCAAACCACTGTGGCCACATCCATTGGCCCATTCCCGTCACCGCCACCGTCGTGATAAGCCATAGCGGTCCTTGGTTTTTCGACGCCCCCGGAATGACCATGTACTTGGGAATTTTCGTGAGCATGGCCTGGTACATGTGCCCAAAGGAGCCGAAGTAGTGCAACGGGACCACGATGAAAATTGCGATAACCGCGACAAACATCAAGATATCTTTAATCATCGATTGCCATGCGTTACCGCGAATCCCGCCTAAGATGACCGCCAGCGCTAGCACCAAAAATCCGATCAGATCGGATATGGTCTGATTGAACACATTGTGCCCAATGACTTGGATAATCGCGCCGAGCCCTTCGATATTCAGATCGATGTACGCAATCATGATGATGGCACTCGCCAGGGCTACAAACACTCCAAGGTTCCGGCTACGATAGCGGCCAGCCAAAAAGTCTGACTGGGTGACATGTCCAAACTTCTTACCAATAAGCCATAGCGCGGGCAAGATGAAAAAACCGATGGCATAGGCCACGTCATTGAGTGCGACGTTATAGAATGCGGAACTCCCTTTGGCAAATGCGTAGCCCGCTAGCCCCTGAAAGGTAAATGCCGTATAAATTTCGGTGCCCAATAAGAACCACACGAAAATCGGCCCCATTCGCCGATTATTTACCAGCCACCCCTCCAGGTTTTGACTCTCTTTTTGACCGATGAGAATGCCCCCAACCGTGATAATGGCTACCGCTACTAATGCAACGAGGAGGACTACACTAGCCTCTGACATCGTACCCCTCCTCGTCCCATTGCGGATTGACTCGGCGATCGATTAAATATAGGCCCCCCAAGATGAGAGGCGTCACCACTGGTACCACCGTAAACCAAAATAACATGGGTGGCATACCTAAGATTGCCGGACCCGCATGATTAAAGAACAGAACTGAAACCCCGACGTATAACACAAACACGATGATCACTGTCAACAACCAATAGCCCACTGCACGTTTCACACACATCATCCTCCCTCTCGAAATCTCCAGGTCAATGTTTGTACTCTTACCTGTCACAGCCCATCCCAGGGATTCTTGGCATAACCATCCATCGTCTATTTATCAACGTTCGGAAGATTAGGAATGAGGTAATACCAATATGATACCTAAAAATTATCGGTTGTCCAATAATTCTGCATCTGACTAAAGAATGACTCTCTCTAATTTAGATCGATCGGCCGCAACTTATGTTGGTTGGTGAAAATCGATCTAACTTAACATAGGCGTCCTTGTCGCGACCACCATGAACAATGGTGGCGCTGATCCTGGTCCGGATAGTTCTCTTCATCGCGGGTCGAGACTTCACTCTCCCGCGGGACACGCTGGTCGCCATTCGGCTCGGCAATACCGCCGCATGGTGGTGGTTAGGCGTCTTCGTGGTAGAAGTCTCGGCGGTCACGATGGTATGGGGACTGACTCTGGTGGACTTGCCCATTCCCCGTGTCGACCGTGCGTGGCCGTGGCATTGGTGCCACCTCCAAGGGTCGCGATGGGTTTTGCCCAGGGGGGTGCTGACACACGTCCTCACCTTGTGATGGCGCTCAACGTGGCTCCACCTGGTATGTTTATCCTCATCTTACATGTTTTCCCGCTTAGGTTTGCGACTGCGTCGATGCGCCCCATCATTTGGTAACTTCCGGGCTCCAGTTTTCTTTTGGGCGCGGGCTGGTTTACTATACTACACGCGGATGACAGTTTTCGTTTTTGGGCAACGCCAACGAAGGACGATAATCCTTATCTGGCAAGGTTTCTAGGCGGGAAAGTCGGGGACGGCACCGTGTCACGCACTGCAGATCGCTGGTTTCTGAGTGTCACCGTCGAGATCCCGGATCCGCCTGTCGTCCGCCGCGAAAACCAAGCGGTGGTCGGTGTGGACTTAGGGGTTTCGGCATTGGCCACACTCTCCACCGGCGAGAAAATTACGGGGCCGAAAGCCTATACCGTTGCGTTGAAGAAAATCCGTCGGTTATCGAAGCGATTCTGTCGTCAGATGGAAGCCGCCACAGTCCGCGCCGGGCTTGAGCCCGGCCAGCCCATCCCGCAAGGGATGCACATTATTCGGGCCGGTGCGTTGCAGCCACTGACCACCTATCTTGTCAATCGTTTCGATGTCCTCGCCATCGAGGATCTGAACGTCGCCGGTATGCTCAAAAACCATAAGCTCGCGAGGGCGATTGCCGACATGGGCTTTGGAGAATTTCGCCGCCAAGTAGAATATAAGGCGGCCCAACGCGGCAAGACGGTGGTCGCGATGGGCCGCTGGTATCCGAGCAGCAAAACCTGTTCCACGTGTGGGCACAAGGCGACTGGGTGTTGTCCAATCTCTCCAAGCAACGAGGGCCTTGAACCTCCCCGCCCTAAAGGGCGGAGATTCTGGGGGAACCACCATGGCTGCGTCGCGGGTCGAGAGACCCTCGGAGTGACCCTCCTGACTCGCCACCGCTTATCCCGCCAGCAACATGCCGG
>JAJYPK010000247.1 GCA_021795465.1 Bacillota bacterium | reverse complement strand
TATGTGGACAAGGGTACTTCGTCTCCACCGCTTGTCCGTACGCGGGGATGGCTCACCGGCACCTTCCGGGCCCCGACATACACATAGCCGTCCTCAGTCCCATGCCGCACGGCCGTGCGGCGTGGATTATGCTGACCCTTAGGACCCACCAGCGCGTCGACCTCCGCCGCGAGCATCTCCTGCAGCGTCTGTAATCCTAATCGTAACGCTAACGCCAATAAACCCCCTTCCGCATCGCGGAGCAGGTCAATCGGGGCCCCGGTCTCTTCCATGATGTCTGGCAGGATTGCAGGCTTTTTCGCGTCATGCCTCTGTCGTTTTGTAGGGGATTTCTTTATACTAGAACTCAACGGTGATTCCCTCCTAGGGTTGGATGAATTGGATTGGATACCCTTATTCAACCAAACTCGGGAGGGAATTGCTAACCTCAAATTCCACGAAATTCGGGGCTATCTCCGTCACGAGTCAAGAGGATGTGTGGGCGCTTATTTCGCAAGTTCATCGCTTGGGGTATCCCCTCGCTTATTCCCTGGCAGAGGTATTGTCGAACACACTTAGTCAGTGGTACCCAGCATTGCCGGTGCCTATGTGCGATGCTCTAGTATCTCGAAGTACGTGGGAGGCGGTTTTGCGGCAAGCTTTAAAGAATGGCGAGATGATGGCAGGAGCGCGTTATTGGCTCGGACTATTGGGATGGGATTCAGAAATCGGGGATCAGTTCACCCATGTGTCTTCCGTGTTGATCCGTAAGCTACGACAATTTCTCGATCAGTCGGCTATTGTAGGACGGGACTGGCTTCAACAGGCGGAGGACATCGCCACCCTGCGGATGGCCGACCATATGGGGCTTGAAGGAGTGGATACCCAATTGCTACAGGACGTAGATTATCGGTTTGAAGAATGGGTGCACCGGGATTATGGGTTGTTGCAAAGTCTTCCTCCCTACCCTGATCCCGTCATGCTCCATCAGGTGGTACACTACATGGCACGCCAAAAGGACATCGCCAAATGGGCACTCTTGGTCGTGGATGGCATGAGTTATGCGGATTGGCTCTATATCCGGTCGTTCCTAGACTTATCGGCATATCAGGTCGCGGAACGGGCGGTATTTGCATGGGTTCCGACGATTACTTCGGTATCGCGGAAAGCCATTTTTTCCGGACGGGTGCCGCGTGATTTTGGTCAGTCACTGGGGACGACGACTGGAGAAGACAATTTGTGGCAGCAATTTTGGGCACGACAACACCGGGATCCGGGTGCGATACAATTTCAAAAGACTGCCGACCAGATAAGCCCAGAGAGGCTTCTGGATAGCGTGAATGACGGGTATTGTGAGATCGTGGGGTTGGTAGCAAATACCGTAGACATGTCAGCTCACTCAGCTACAATGGGCATCAAGCAACTTCTTCAAAACATCAGATTTTGGATCGAAGACGGTCAATGGTTGCCGAAAGTCATTCAAGGGATGGCCGACCAAGGATTTCAGGTAGTCATTACCAGCGATCACGGCCACATGCCTGTTGAGGGCATTGGTCGGCCGCCTACGGGGGACATTCCCGATTCCAAAGGGCAGCGAGTGCAAGTGTTTTCATCAAAGGTACTCCGGGACCAGGTGGCAGCCGACTGGGGTACACCGTGGGAGCACTTGTCTGGCCTGCCGACTGACTATGTTCCGCTGTTGGCACCGTCACATCGGGCCTATGCCAGCCCAGGGAAGCGCATATTATCCCATGGAGGGGTATCAATGGAGGAACTCGTGGTTCCGATGATACGGATAACGCGATGACGGGACCCAAGATTGGATTTGACTACCGGATTCATCGCGGGGATATGGAGATGGCGTCCGCCATTTGGCTTGAAGAGGGGGTCTTGGTCCCGACACGGTTGCAGCAGGAAATGGGCCACATTCTTGGAGCAGGATCTCGTAAAAAGGCCATTACGGTGCTGAGTCGCTTGTGGACGCGGCCGTAATGGAAGGACGGCTTGGGCCTAGAATTACTCCAGGAAGTGTTAGATAAAGACCGGCAGGTCGCATACTGGGGACTTCTCATGGTCGCCTATCCCTTTGCGGCGCAAGGTGCCGCAGATATTGGGAGGCTTTTATCCATCCAGGATGGATTGACCACGCGCCACATCAACCAAGCCATCATTCGCCGGATGGGTGAATCGGAGAAAGTGCGAGTGGCCACCCGGAAACTTTTGATCACGTTAATCGATTGGCATGCGCTGATGCGCCCGGATAGAGGCGTCTATATAGCGGCTCCGCGTCATGTGGTCAGACACTCGGCGGCGACTGCATTTTTAACCTATTGTGCGTTAATGGTAGAAGAGGCCACACGTCTGACTTTAAAAGATATTGAGCATCTGCCGTGGCTCTTCCCGTTCCAGATTCACCTCTCTCCACGGGACTTTGATCAAACCGCCGCTTTTTCTATTCAACGAAATGGTCCGCATGATCTGAAAATCGGCATTATCGCACTGTGAGATTGCCATAGATATGGAACGCGTGTGGCAGGGAAGTGAAGGTGCAAGGTGGCACCTTGCCTTTCCAGTCACTGGTCTGAACCGCTGGAATTCCTTCCGGGAATTGACACGAGGAGGCCAATCATTTATTCAGTTCTAATCATCGGTGATCACAACATATGGAAACATTGTAGAATCGGAGGCGTATATGTTGTGGGTTTGCTATAGACTATTTTAATTAATGGACAACCTCCTAGGGTTATTGGACAGTGACTTGAGGTGTGAAATGCATCTGACGGCCGTTCGCATGTGTGTGTTTTTGACTAACTCTCTTTTGTCACGGGTTTGACTAACGATGCTGTCATCGCGACGTCCACATTGGAGAATGAAGGTCGCAGATTCCAGGTTCTCCCCTGGTCATACGCGTTTTGGTGGAGGCAGGGGGGCGCCGTACACCAAACGCGAATCCCTGCCCATCGGGATGATTCGAGGATCACTGTAGTCGGGCACGGAGCTATCAAGTTTGGTGGCACTCGAGTTCGCAGTGAGTTTAAGTGATGACAATTAGCATTAGCGCCTACAGTGTGTAAGGCACACGGGATACAGACGATATACACGGCACACTGGGAATCCA
>JAJYPK010000246.1 GCA_021795465.1 Bacillota bacterium | reverse complement strand
TTTTCGCCTTCTTGCGGCGCAATAGAGATCGCAATGGATCCCAATACTGGTCGGCAACCCGCTCTTTCAAGGGGATGATAGCATTGTCGGTAATCCGAATATGCTGCGGGCAAACCTCCGTGCAACACTTGGTCACGTTACACAAGGAGAGGCCCGCCTCTTTCGCCAACATCGGGACCCGGTCGCCGGTTTCCCTGGGGTGCATTTCAAACTCGGCGATTTTCACCATGAATCGGGGGCCAAAGTATTGGTCCTTGAGGTCATGGTCCCTTAATACGTGACAAGTATCTTGGCACAGAAAACATTCAATGCAGTGGTGAAACTCTTGCACCCGATCCACGTCAAATTGATGCATCTGTAAAGGGGCCGATTGGCTCAATTGGAACGCTGGAATTTTCTTGGCCGTCTCGTAGTTCCAGGACACGTCGCTTACCAAATCTTTGATGATGGGAAACGTCTGCATCGGTTGAATATGTACGACTTCTCCCTGGTAATCATCTAAGCGCGTCTTACACAAGAGTTTGGGTCGACCATTGATTTCGGCTCCACAGGACCCGCAATGCGCCGCCTTACAGTTCCAGCGCACGGCTAAGTCTTGTGCCTCGTGAGCCTGGACATAGTGGACGGCATCAAGCACCACCATTCCCGGTGTTAAGGGCACGGTATACCGGACTTCTTCGCCCCCACTTTTGTCTCCTCGGTAGATGCTCAAGACGATATCTTCGCTCATGGCTAGTTCTCCTTCCCCTCTTGCTGCTTCGTCCAGGCACCTGGAGCCATGCCCCGTTCAAAGAGACGCGAGAGTTCTTTGGGCATTTGCGGAACCGGTACCGCTTGAACTCCCTCATCGATCGATTGGACAAAATTCCATTGCCCCATCTCGGGGAGTTCATCGGGATAGTCCGTACGCCAGTGAGCCCCACGGCTTTCTTGTCGTGCCAAGGCTCCCCGGAAGATGAGTTCAGCTAAAGCCAACATCGATTGTACGTCAAACACCGCGTGCCAACCCGGGTTGTATACGCGCGATCCGCTAACCGCCATGTTCGTCGCCCGATCCGTCAGTGCTTGGAGTTTAGCTAAGCCTTTTTCCAAATCCGGGCCCGATCGGACAATCCCCGCATGAGCCGACATGATATCCTGCAGTTCTTCATGGATCTCAAACGGGTTTTCACCGTGACTCACGCTAAAAGGTGCCATGACGCGCGCCATTTCCGTCTCAATCTCCTGGGCATTCACCGAGGATGCCTCAGCGACATCTCTTGCGTACGCAAGAGCGCCTTCGCCCGCGCGTCGTCCGAAGACAAGCAAGTCCGCCAACGAGTTTCCACCCAACCGATTAGCCCCATGAAGTCCACATGCCACTTCACCGGCCGCAAAGAGACCAGGGATATTCGTCGCACAGGTCTCGGCTTCGGCCCGTACGCCTCCCATCGTGTAATGACAGGTTGGCGCCACCTCAAATTTCTCTTTGGTAATATCTACATCGGCCAGCGTCAGATACTGTTCGTACATGCCGGGCAATTTGCGTTTTATGAATTCGGGCCCTTTATGGGTAATGTCGAGCCAGGCACCGCCGTGCGGTGTGCCACGCCCCGCTTGTACTTCTTTGAAAATCGATCGCGCCACGACATCCCGCGATGATAGCTCTTTTCTTTCGGGATCATACTGCAACATGAAGCGTTCGCCTTCCGAATTGTAAAGCAATCCCCCTTCACCGCGGACCCCTTCCGTAACTAAAAGACCACGTACCCCCGGGGGCCACACCATCCCAGTTGGGTGGAACTGGACCATTTCCATGTCCATCATTTCGGCTCCGGCGCGGTATGCTAAGGCTCCACCATCCCCCGTACTCTCCCACGAGTTCGATGTGACCTTGTAAAGCTTACCCCAGCCTCCCGTGGCTAACACCACCGCCTTCGCACGAAACAACACAAAATCTCCGGTAGCGCGGTAATAGGCCAGGGCACCGGCAATTCGCCCAGCCTCGTCTTTAAGAAGCTTCGTCACGGTGACCTCTTGAAAGATCTCGATGTCCTGACTGATAGCCTTATACTGCAGCGTGCGCAATAATTCCATGCCAGTTCGATCGCCAATGTGGGCTAAACGACGAAAACTATGTGCCCCAAATGGCCGCTGCATGATTTTCCCGTCTGGGGTGCGATCGAACACGGCCCCCCACTCTTCCAACTCCAGTACACGCTCTGTAGCCTCATGCGCAAACTTTTCGGCAATGCGATAATCGTTAATAAAATGGCCACTTCGCATGGTGTCGTAAAAGTGGGTTTCCCACCCGTCCCAGCGGTCAACATTACCAAACGAGGCGGCTACTCCGCCTTCCGCCATCACGGTGTGCGCTTTGCCCAAAAGGGATTTGCCGATGATTCCTACGGACACCCCAGGTACGGAGGCCTGGACCGCCGCGCGAAGCCCTGCACCACCCGAGCCAATCACTAACACGTCAAATGTATGCGACTCTAATGTCGCGACTTGTGTGCTCATTAAAATAACCTCGGATCTTGGAGTACGCCCATAAGAAGCAGGCGAATGTAAAGGTCAACAGCCCACACCGAAAATAATGAGGCCCAGGCCCACCAGCCATGAAACTGGTTCCAAATCGAAACCCGTTTCCACCATTTATATCCGGTCGAGGGTTTCCCATTGGCACACGAAAAACAGTCCTTACGCCCACCAATCATGTTGCGAAATGCGTGGCAAGAAAACGTATAGCCCGTCAAGAGCACGGCGTTAATGAGGAGCAAGATAGAACCCAACCCTATACCAAAGCCATTGCTAAAGATGAATCCTTGAATTGTGTCCTTCCAAAGAAAGATCAAGACAATCACCGCGAGATACCAGGCATACCGATGCAAGTTGTTGAGGTTAAACGGAAAGCGGCGTTCTCCGGTATACACTCTCTTTTTATGGGATGCCGGTTCGGCCACGGCGCAGCCCGCCGGATGAAAGAAAAATCCACGAAAATATTCTTTACGGTAGTAATAGCACGAAAATCTAAACAGAAACGGCACCCATACTACGTAAAGTGCCGTCAAGACATGAAAGCCAAACCAGCCCGCGACATCCGGCGAGAAAAACGGTGACACGTAATTGTGATAAGTCCCTGTGTTGTGCCATAAGGTCTCCCATATT
>JAJYPK010000094.1 GCA_021795465.1 Bacillota bacterium | reverse complement strand
CTTGGCTGGACTTTGGGCACTCGGCCGTCCCTCCCGTCTCACCTGGGTGATTACCTCCGGGATCACTTTTGGCCTTTGGTGGTGTGGACAAGACCTCGGGGTATTTGGAGGGATGGGCACCGACCCGAACAGTGGTGCCATCCTCTTGTTGGGCCTCATGGTATATGCGGATCTCGCGTATTTCCAACCCACACGAGAACCTTCGTCCCACCATGCTGAGCCAGGACTTAACACCTCGGCGTAAATCGACATGCGTCCGATAAAGTACGCACAAACGCGACGATCCAACCTATTCACACCGCCCCGTTATTGGTGGCCACCCAGAAAAAATATTCCATCGCCACTTCAGACCTCAAATATCTCACGATATACATCTTCGCCATAACTGGTATTCAAAGGCGGCGCTTCAATAAGTCTGAACGTTCGACTGCCGTCAGGCGCTCTTTGGGCGCGAAGAAAGAGCACGTGATCTGAATGTTCATCATAAAGAGTTCTGGCCAGCTCATATAAATGGGTCACAAAAAATACTGTGATGTGTTTTTCTCCTAATGCTCGAAGAATCTGTCGAGAGATTTCTGAGCCCTCTCGCTCATTGGTCGCCGTAAAAGATTCGTTAAAAAGGATCATGGCATGCGGCCGGATTTGGTCTACAACCTCACTCATTCGTTGTAGCTCTTCGTCCAGTTTTCCGCTCTGCATGGACCCGTCCTCCTCACGTTTGTAATGCGTGAACACCCCTGAAGCGACAGGAGTACGCCATGATTTGGCACCGACAAACAATCCGGCTTGCATCATCAGTTGGGCCAATCCGATACTGCGTAGAAACGTAGACTTCCCCCCCTGATTGGCGCCAGTAATGATCGTCAGGGTCTTGTCATGACATGTTAGCGTATTGCCGCTCACCGACTCACCACGTCGTAATAGCAGGCAAGGATCGTAGAGTTCCTCGAAACCCAAGTAAGGCGCACCAAACTCCAGGGGGGTTGGAAAACACACGGGTGCCTCTAACCTTCTCAAAGTCTCATAAAGATTCATGCCGGCCACATAAAATCCCAACTCCATGCGCAACTGAATAAAAAATCCCAGGATATGGTCGACGGACTGTGCAAGAGCATTGGCAACGACATCAATACCGCGATCCCATAACTCGGTGAGGGCTCTAGCGCCCGCTTCGTCCCGGTCCGCAACCACGTAAGTTAAATAGTCCGGTTCTTTAATCGCTATTCGCTGAATCCATCTCCGGCGCTGGGTAGTTGGCCGGGGGTTGAGAATGTAGTGGCTGCCCTTATTCCCTGGTCCTAATCGGACACTCATGAATAAACCCTTTTGAAACTTGAGTTCGCGCAAATGACGCCGGATTTCGATGAGGTAGTCGGTCCCCAGTTCCTCGATAACCATGGCAAAAAACCGAGAGAATCCTGACGACTTGAACTGAGGTTTATAGGTTTCGGCCAAAGCTCGAAGTCTTTCAAGAATCTCGACGAAAATCGTCATAACTTCCAAGGAGCGTCCTAGAATCGCGCTCGGATAACGGCTGAAAAACCCAAAATAGCTCTTTTTTTCGCGTTCAATAGCCGACACAGCCATCGAATAAATTTCTCGGACCAGCGACTCGTTATCCAAGCTGTCCTGCAAGACGTCTTGGCGATACCCTATCGTGGCAATCTCGGTGACCCTCGTCAAGATGATCCGTTGGGACATTTCGCGAAGGAAATCATCTCCACGCGCCATGGCCTGCCATAAGGTGGACAAATCCAAGTCCGGTGTGATCGTGGGTTCGTTAGGGTAAAGCTCGCCATCGCTCTGGAAATCTTGATCGGGGTATAGGAGAAACACTCTCATAAGATCCTCTCCTGGATCCAGTCGTATGTCACACGATATTTCTCCGCAATAGATATCGCATACGCCCGTCCATCTTGGGGTCGGCGCACGACTTTATAAGTCCTTTGGGTTGGATCGTCCTGGGCCATGGTGCTCACCATGCTCACCGTCTTCTCGCTCAACGTCGCAAGTTCTTCGATGAACGTGACACAGACGGCCAAAGAATCCAGCGTCTGGATTCTTTGGAGGATCTCGCGGCTCAAAAAAATAGCATCTTGGAGCGTCGTAGAGGTAAAAATTTCATTCATGATAATGATACTACGGGACGACGCCACCAGAAGAATATCGTGAATCCGCTCCAAGTCGTCTTGAAGCTTGCCCCGAAGTGCCCCGAGGTCCTCTTGCCGTTCAAAATGCGTCAACAATCGGTCCCACACCATGAGTCGAGCGGCATGGGCCGGGGTCGGACACCCTAGGTTAGCCCAATAATGGAGTTGTCCAAACATCCGTGCGAAAGTTGTTTTACCGCCTTGATTGGGACCTGAGACCACCAAGATACGCTCAGCACCTGCTAAGTGAAAATCATTACAAACGATAGCAGAGGGTTCCATCTTGAGTGTCTCCGCCAATGCCAAGTCAAACCCATCTTTCGCGAAAATATTCTTCTTGCTATCCGACGGTTCCGGATAGCAGAAGGATCTTCCCCGGGCTTTGAAGCCCTCAACATATTCATGCACGGCCAGGTAAAATTGTATTTCTCGGTCAAATCGGCCAATTGTGGGGTCAAGATAATCGTGGCGATGGGTGTAGTAGGTTTGAAGATGGGAAAAAATCTCAGGATACCATTTGGCCACTAAGTCTAGGATACTAGCCTCCACATGATTCATATCGGGATCCTTACGAAAGGTGGACCGATACTGTTTTACCGCACCTTGTTTGAACTTATGAAAGGTTTTTTCGATGACCGCACTGTAGTCTTGGTCATCCGCCGACGGATAAACCTCTATCCGCTGCCCCTTAAGATGAAGCCGATAATGCACGGAACCAAGTTCGCGTCGGAGAAGCTCCGTATCTGCCAAAAGTTCGGTGAACCCATCCGATCGACGATACTGGAGAAGATACTCGCGAAAGGAGCATAGTCCCGATGAAGCCAAGGGGCGGTCCGTCAAACCCGAGGCAAGATCGTCAATGGCTCCGCAATAGACCTCGACGGCATCTCGAAACCATGCAGCCTTTTGGTAAGGATAATAGCGTTTTTCTGCCTGGGTCAACCGTTCCCGCATCACACGAAGCTTTTGTCCGAAAGTATGAATTTGGGCAAATACCTCCGTCTCTCCCAAATCCCGGAATACTTCTTGACGATATAAAATCGCGTCGACGTCATGCAACGAGGTATAAAAGAACGGTGCTAAATTGTACTCGGAGCGACCACGGGTCATGGCCTGCACGACCTGATCCAAATTCAAATCCTTAAAATATGCGGGTTCAACATCGACACCGGGAATATCATCGGGCCGGATAAAGAGAACACTGGTAAAGGCCACAAACCCACCTCCCTCTCTCCAAGCCCTATGCCATGCCACACGATCGGGAACCCTGCTAATCGGTACCTATTTCGAAAAAACATCCCGTACATAACAATAACACCCCCCGTGTCAGGTAGGTGTTATTAGCCTGGTCCCATGCTAGGCGTTTGGAGCATATCCGGGTCAACACCATGACCACCAATAGGACTTTCTCTCGTCTCTGTCAATTATGCCAAAACGGAAACCTTATGGCAACCGACCGACTCCACTCATATTATCCGCGCACATGTCAACCACGCCACGACAAAAATTTTGTATCATGATCCTATCCGCGCGTTGCTATGTTGTCTCCTATAACGTATTATACTCATATAGTTATAGAGAATAGACGGCCATGGAGCTGGCCGAGAACCATGCCATAGGGCTAATGGCTCCTGATCTAACGATCAGGAGCCATTTTTGCGTGATTTTCAAAAATTGAGGAGGTTGCAGGACGTGGCCCAATTCATCGGGCACCGACTCATGACACCGCTTTTTTCATGCAATTTGTGGCTACCATATCATGAGCACGATACCGCATCGGCTGCCATAGACAGGATGGGGAAAGGCATCCTCATCGCAATCCAACAAGCCTTCCCCGAAATCGTTGACGAGATAGAAATCTCCGATGTGATGTTGTGGCCGTAAGGACTTGCATTACCCTCTGAGGCTCACTAGTCGCCTTCATCAAACTCGGCAGAGGGTTCCCAAAGACGCACGATCAACCTGATATTCTTATGTGAGGAGTATAAACATGCCTAACCTTTATAGCCACGGAATCGAACCAATTCAAAAGCACGAGATGATCTTTGCACATACACCGACAGGAAGCCTCTGGAAACATTGGGATGCTGAATGGCTACACCACATGGGCGTCATCGCCGTCGTGGATACCCGTTATATGCTCATGGGTATTCTACGCCCTTACGATATCCTGCATCGCCTCATCCAACAACGCACCAGCGTTCATCATCTCTGGCCATATACCCATGTCGTAGAGCATTCCTGGGCTGATCGGCTGAGCGATTTTGATGAAATTCCGGTGGCCGATCTCGTTCGCGACCGCGGCGTCGTGATGACAACCCCCTCGAACGATTGGGTCCCCGCTATGGATCTTTTTACCTATCATCGCACGCCAGTCATTTGGATCGCTAATCAGAATTCCCAGCTTTACGGAAAAATTACATGGGAAAGTGTCAGCATCCATCTCGCATCGCATCGCTGAATCAATAGCATGAACGTGGGAAGTGACTTCCCACGTTCATCGTCCAACACCTACTTAGCGGTTCTTTTTCTTCGTATGAACTTTGTCCGAACCGGGTGCAATGACCCGTACCTTCCGTCGGCGCCACCACAATTTAAGCCTCGCGATCCATCGATATTTCATCATCAATCCAGATACCAAAGGTACCGCCCCAAACAAGGCCAAAGGAATCAGCCCTGCCTCGTAGACACCGCGCATGCCATGATTCTCATCCCATAGGATTATCGCCACCAGAAATGTGTTGGCAACTAAGGGCAGGATGACAACCGCGACCGGGATGGGTTTTGGACCCACTTTGCTCTCTATCGTGCGCTTCTGGCCCCGTGAGCCGGTTGATCGGGTTTGCGTAACACCACCCCCAGTGGCAACACATCCCGCTCAAAAGTAAATTGCAGCAAATGAGCAAACGCGTAGTACCATCCCAATGTCGCGAATATCAGGGTTACCCAACCCCCAATTCGCGTCAAAAACACACTTGGCAATCCCGCACCGAGACTCAACAACACTAGCGCAATCGTAATGAGAGCTAAAATCGCGCTCAAAACTCGGTTAAGTGGGAGCGATGCCACGAAGAAGTAGAAACTAATGACGGCCCACATCGCTAAGAACACGGCCATGGCCGATCCCATAGCCGTGGACGGGATAGATCGAGCAAACCAGACATTAATTGCACCTAAGATTACCCAAAATGGGCCATAACTCCCGAACACCGTTGCCCCGAAGGGGTTTCCTGCAAATATTTCTAGAATGGCCACAAGGATCTGCATCATCCCGCCGAAGAAAAACGCCACCGGAAGCACCACCGCGAGCCCCCGAGGATCTACTAATCCCGCATTATAGAGGCCCAACATAAAAGATGTGGTTGAAAATGCCGTCACCGCCCAAGCCGTACCGTTCGCCAATTTACCCATAGCCCAATACCCATCCTTCCGTCTAAGATCTTTGGATGGGATCTCGACCATACGATCGGTGGATCCAGCGCGTCGCGTCAACCTGTGTACGCAAAATAAAACAACTCCTACCCGTTGGTCGTCGGCAACATCATCCACTTCCACTACGGATGAGATCCCATGATACGGTAGGAGTCATTAGTCCAGCCGGACACTTTTCTCGCCCCATCGACACGCTAGACGAGTTAGCAGCACTCCATTGCCATGTCTTTACTATATCGCCAATCCGTTTAAGGACGCAAGCCATCTGCCATATATATGCCCGCACCATTACGCCCGGAGGGTAGCGGCCAATCGTTTCGGGTGCAACAAGAGTTCCAGTGCCTGGTCTACGCTAGAAACCCAAACATCTGCGGCCAGCATCGACGACACGGCCGCGCCTTCCGGACCCATGATCCCAATGGCGAGGTCTGCGACACGGAACATCTCTTGGTCATTCACACCATTGCCGATAGCCGCCACCCCTCCTGAGAACCCTTGCACCAAATCTTTCTTGTCTCGGCCTCCTTGAACCACTTCGAGACGTATCCCGATCCGGCGGGCGAATTCGGTGGCTGTACCAAACGTGTCCGCCGTCGCTAAAATGGTGGTATAGCGTAAGGCCACCTCGTGGACTAGCGATTCAACGGATTGACCCACCTTGCCATCGATAGCCAATGTGCCGTTAAAGTCCAAGACCACCGTATTCAGGACTAACGCCTCTCGTCCCGGTATATCAATCGTCATTTGACGCCCCACCTTTCGTAACACTTCCTAAAGCTCTAATCCCATTGAAGCCCCCAGCGTTGGGATCGCGATTGGTCCCGTATCGAACCGGTTAATCCTGCCAAGTGCCACTCCGTAGTCTGAACATTAGTCAGAATCTCAAAGAGCGAATAATTTAAGCTGGCTGCCCAACTCGACCAAATGCTATCCCACGCCGCGCCCTTATCCGAGGATCCCAAGTGCCACCCTAGCCCCAATAGCATTAAGGGCGTCCTTTCTTGAGTCGTCTCCGCCTCCAACATGGTCGGACATTCTAGCATCGGCACTTCAGGCAGCCTAGCCCCATATGGTTCTGAGTTCGTCCATTCCACCAACTGTTGTTCCTCTTGGAGTCTCCATCGATAGAGCCACACCGCCTCTTCCCAGCGATACCATTTCTTCGCCCATTCAGTGATGTGCTGCTCCCAAAACCCGACAAACCCCGAAGACTTGGGCTCCCGCACATGCTGTTTCCCAACTTCCAGCATTTTTTCCCAGTCGATGGGTTTCGTTATTGCAGGAATGCGGTCATAGATTTCGGTTGGAATTCGTGCCAACAAAAGTGGCCGTTGACCCCAGCTTAGCACCCGGAATAAGGCTTGGTTCACCTGGTCGTTAAGATTCGTCCAGTCTTGGCAAGCGTCCAACCATGGCGTACTCTTCCACCAACGGGGATGGTTTAATCCCCATACCGCCAGATCCCATTGTTGATCTCCCAAGAGTTCTTCTTCTAACCCGATGGCATCATGCGCTTCGGCGAGCATCCAATAGGCTCCCAATGCGGTCTGCCGGATTAGAAGATCCCTATCCGGGTCCAATACCATACGTCGTAACATTGCAAGGGCCTCAGGGCTCGGCCGCCTGCCCATCAACCAACTCCACCGACACCATTGGTAGACATCAGCCGTCTCAGGAATTGGGAGCTCTCGATTCATCTGTCTGCCTCCTATACGACATCGGATTCGGTACGACTGGTTCGGATCATCATCAAAGTTCCGAGACAAGCCAACCCAGCTTCCACCGCGAACCCTACCTGGGGATTACTAATCGTCCATAAAATTCCCATCACAAGACCTGCCGTCAACTGACCTATCCCTCTGACTGCCGCAATCTGTCCCAAGCCTTGGCCTCTTGTGGTATCCGTGAGCAGTCGCACCGTCGCAAGTTTCTGTGCCACCTCGATGAGTCCGGTGGCCAGGCCAGCGAGAGCAAACAGCAAAGCCCACCAACCGATACTGCTGACATTATTGAAAAATCCTAACATTACTACGGCCCAGATTCCGTAACCCAGCAATAACATGGACCGACCGGGAATCCGGTCGGATAGCCATCCCACCGGGAAGGCACTGATCGCATAGACCACATTGTGCATAGCATACAAAAGCAACGCCAATGTGTGTGACGAGAGGGACCCGATTGTCACGTGACTTTGCCAAACCCGGAGAATGAAGAAAGTAGGGGCTACATAACCCATTGTAAAGATCAAACTCGCCGTTCGGTATTGAATGAAGCGTCGTCCCCAAGCCACCGGGGTTGAGGCCGACGACGATCGCGGTGCCATCGAATCCGGGGAGACCTTGCGTACGCGTAAAATTACAACAATCGTAATGGCCGCCGGAATTGCTGTCCATGCAATCAACGTCCGTGCGGAGATAAATGCCACGAGTATCGCGGCGCCCAACGGGCCCAATATGGCACCGGCCGTATCGAACATCTCCCGGAGCCCGTAGGCTTTGCCCACGTGTTCTGCTGGCACTTCTTCCGCAATATATGAATCTCGTATGGGACCGCGGGCCCCTCGACCACTCCATCCTACCGTGCGCAAGACCACGACCCACGGCCACCAAGACACTAACGCGATGAGGGCTTTTAGGCCCGTCAAGATATAGCCAAGTATTAACAGTCCCTGTCGATGCGTCCTTCGGTCATTCATTTTTCCACCCCATAGCGCCGCCCACGCCTGAGCCAGGTTGGATATCCCCTCCGTCAAACCCAAAGCCACTGCCGGAGCCCCAATCGCTATCAAGAAACCGGGAAGAAGCGCGGTCACCATTTCGTGCCCCCAGTCTGAAAACAGCGAAGCCAGAGAAAAGGCCCACACATTCCGGGTTCTCCAAACACTCCGAGAGTGTCTCGAGGACACTTGCTGAGATTTCATTACGCTAAAACCCCTCCCTATAACACCTTCCCTAAGTTCTTCTGCAACATGTTAACTCGACCCGATTCTGTGCATATTTCAGTCATCGGCCCCGACTTTTCCCCACGACCATCCCGCATAGGGTAAACGGGAATCATGGGCCTCGATGAGAAGAAGTCGGTTGTACTTCGCCAAACGCTCCCCTCGTGCTGGTGCCCCTGATTTAACCTGGCGCGCACCAACTGCCACCGCAAGGTCTGCCAGGGAAAAATCAGAGGTCTCGCCAGAGCGATGGGACACCACCGTATTCCACCCCGCATCCATCGCCATCGCCACAACCTCTTTCGTTTCGGTGACGGTTCCGATCTGGTTGAGCTTAATCAGGACCGCATTAGCCGATTGGTCATGGATCCCGCGAGACACCAATTTCGGATGCGTCACAAAAATGTCATCCCCCACAATTTGGCATTGTTGTCCGAGACGTTGCGTGAGATAGGCCCACCCTGCCCAATCATCTTCAGCCAGTCCATCTTCTAAAGAAATCACCGGATATTGGCGTAACCACTCCGCATAATGGTCAACTAGCTGATCACTTTCCAATTGAACCGATGATGTCCAGTGATACCTAGACCCCTCCCTTAGAGAATTGGCCGCCACATCGATTCCCATCGCGAGATCGAGACCGGGTCTCAATCCTGCGTCCTCAATGCTTTGGAGTAGTAGCTGAAAGACTTCATCAATTTCTCGGATCTGAGGAGCGAAACCGCCCTCATCCCCCACGGCAGTACGATAGCCGCCGTCCTGAAGTCGCGCCTTTAAGGCATGATAGACTTCGGTACCCATCCGCATTGCTTCGGCAAAAGATGAAGCCCCACCGGGGATTAAGAGGAATTCTTGGACAGGAATCCCACTGTCGGAATGCATGCCGCCATTAATCACATTAAATTGGGGAGTCGGCAAGACCATGGTTCTTGCTTGCCAATACTGATATAAAGGAATTTTTAGCCACTGAGCGGCCGCATGAGAAAGCGCCAACGAGACGCCGAGGATCGTGTTCGCCCCCAATCGTGACTTATCCAAGGTCCCATCCAACGCAATCAATAACCGGTCTAACTCCCCTTGCTGATTGATTGGATATCCATAGAGACGGGGACGAATCACCTCTTTGATTAAGTTAATAGCCCGGGTAACGCCGCGACCCGAAAATTCGGCGGTCCCATCTCTCATCTCGCGGGCTTCATGAGACCCCGTAGAAGCCCCCGCCGGCACTTGGGCCAACGCAGACGCACCGGAATCCAACGTTACCTCAACCGCCAAACTAGGCCAACCACGAGAATCAAAGATTTGAAATCCCCGAATATCATGAATGACTCCCTGGGACATCGTCGTTGCCTCCTCCCCTCATAGTCTCGTTGAAGCGATCCCGACATTCGTTAATAAGATTCTCGGCGGTCGACGCATCGTGAAAATTCCCGACCTTGGTCAAAAGACCTTGCAGTGCCTTATACTCTTGGAAAAAGTGCCGAATTTCGTGAAGTCGATGCGGTCCCAAGTCTTCAGCACGTCTCACATGACCAAACCGGGGATCCGTGTCCACAACCCCGACAATCTTATGATCGATGCCGTGTTCGTCCTCCATCCAAAGGGCCCCTACCACACGGACTGCTACTTCTATGCCGGGCAAGAGGGCCGTCGATCCAAACACCAAAATATCCAAGGGGTCCTGGTCCTCGGCCCAAGTCTTTGGAATGAAGCCATAGTTTACAGGATAGTGCATAGCCCCATGAAGCACGCGGTCTAAGCGCATGGTCCCCGTCGCCATATCGTATTCATACTTATTTTGGGAACCTTGCGGAATCTCAATGATCGTGCGGACAATCATCATGTCATTCCCTCCACATCCTAAGTGCCGGGGAGGTACACCGCTCAAGGAACGATGTGTTTTCGCGAACCATCGCGCAAAAAGAAGTACACCCACCCGATTTGGTAGGTGTCATCAGCCTAAGTGACTCCAGGCAATTTTATCAAGGTATCAGACCAACACCATGGCCCTTTTTAATATATTACCATGATCTAGGGATACCTAACAATTGGTCGCGATATTCATTCCCAGAGATACACGCCCACCCTCTATTACCATGCCATCATGCAACTCAACGCATGGAGTTCGGTAGCACAAGCCGAAAAATCTAAACCAAGGTCGCGACCAACATCATCCCCATCCATGCCAATTTTGGGGAGCTTCCGGACCCATCCTGGCCGTTCTGAAGAACTCCCCCAGTACCGGGATCCGCGATAAGAGAACACTCACAGACGATGATCCGAATGGCACATTATGGCGCAATTCTCGATGTGACCGGTGATCCATCCTAGCGTAACCCGGCCATTTCATGCTACGTTATCACTATGTGGGTATTTAGATTTGCTTGCGAAGCCGCCCGTTCTAATAACCGATAAGGAGTCCGTACGAATGCAGAGTGATGTTGCTCAATCTTGGTGGAAACGGACATTAGCATTAGTCTCGATTACGATTTGGATGGTTTGGGGTTATGTACGCCTCATGCCACCCGCTAATATTCTACGACACGGCCAACTCCTCACCAATCGATATGACGTATGGTCTTACCAAAATTTGGCCTACTCGGATGTCGTCAAACTGTACCAAACGCGGTTCCTCTTCCTGCATCTGGTTCCGTATATCCAAAACCGCATTGAGTATCCCGTGGTTACCGGGCTCTTTATGTGGGTCACCTCTATCGGACATGGGATCGGCATATACTTTTTTGTCACGTTCGCCATTTTCGATCTCATCGCGATCATGACCTACTTCATTATGGAGCGAATGGTTCCCAAGCATGCTATTTATTTTGCCGTATTTCCACTCTTGATGGTGTACGGGCTCTTAAATTGGGACATGCTAGGCATTGGGTTCATGGTACTAGCGTGGTACTGGTACCAAAAGGAATCTTATATGGCCAGTGCCGTCGCGTTTAGTCTTGGCGTCTTTGCCAAACTTTTTCCCATCTTTTTCTTACCCTTCATCATCGCGGAAATGTGGCGTAAACGTCAGACTACTACCCTGTTTCGGATGGTGGCTACCTTCGTGGTCACGTCTCTCGTCATCAATTTACCGTTTGCGATCGGTAACCTAAAGAACTGGTCCTACTTCTTCACCTATAATGCGGGTCGAGGTTTGGGTGCCGACATCTACGCCAACGAATGGGTCCACGGCGTCTCCACGGCTACCGCTAACGTGTTTTCCCTAAGTGTGGTGGTCATTACTGTCCTCTACTTGATGTGGCGGGTGTATAAAGGCGGACGCATCATCGATGCGACCGCGTTGACCTTTACCGTATTTCTATTTGTCAATAAGGTCTATTCTCCGCAATACACCCTGTGGCTCTTGGTATTAGCGATATTTGCCGAATGGCCGATTTGGACCTACATTGTCATAACGCTGGCAGGGCTCACAGATTACGTGAATTCTTTTACCGTGCTCCAACTTATTAGTTCCAAATCGTCGAGCGCAAGCTGGTATGTGGGGCACGTGTTCTTCGTCGGCGTTCTCTATCGGTATGTGAGCCTGGCGGTATCTGGGCTCGGCGCCGCGATCGCATTATCCCGTAAGAATAAAGCCCACCAGGAAGAGCAGAGAGAACTCAGGACGAACGTCTCTTAACCAACGCAGTCAAGAGGCGTCTCGTCCCGAGGGTTGCAGTTCTCCGGCCGTACGGTGAGGCTGGTCGAGGATCTCCCATAAAATTCGCGTATCTTATACGTGGTAGTGCATGGTCCTACCTAGCTCATAGAGTTCACTCGATTCCCGTGACCACGGGACCACTTAATGTCACCCACCGCGGCGTGGGCCGGGTGCCTCGGCGGGTGGTTTTAGCACGGGGACAGATAACGGCATGCCTGAGCTCCGGATACCGGGTAACGAATACGGTTGCGTCGCATACGAGATAACTGTGGACACCACGTTACGCGGTGGCTCTATCATCGGAGGAACCATCGGCTCCACCTCCGATGGAGGAACCACCTGCTCCCCCATCGGAGGAAGTCTGAATTGCCACGCTGGATGCGTCGGATAGCGACTGGCGGCCCACAAAAAAATCCCCCATGATAGGTTTTCCCACAGTTGCGACTGGGTTAGATCACCCACCTTGATTCCCACGGTAATACGGTCCCGCTCCCCGCCGACTATCGTCCTCGTAATCGGAAGGTCACATGCTCGTGATATGGTCTGAACAGCCTCATAGACCGCAGACCCTGTTAGCCATGGCAAAAACACTTGGCGCGAGGGGGCTATCGCAAGGCAAATCGCGAGCGGACCCGCTGGGTTTCCTTCTATGCCCCATCGCTCTAAGTGCGTGGTAAGTTGGTTCGCTGCATCTAACGATGTCGTGTCTATTAGCTCAATGCCAAAAAGTCCCATATCCCTTCACCCACGATACGATATGCCGCAATTCCGTGGGTGGTTACGTGTTGGGTCCAATAAATAATTCTGAAATGGCTACACCCGAGCCCCATGGAGAAACCCCGACCCCGATTTGGGTTTCGTAGGGATTAAGAATATTTGCTCGATGCGGGGCCGATGCCATAAGCATTGCGAACGCCTGCTGAACCGAACTTGCCTCCGCAATATTCTCCGCGCCTAATCCTTGGGCACTAATACCGGCTTTTTGCTCCATCTGCGCGGGCCATCCGTATGGCGTCATGTCACTGGTGAAGGACCCCCCCGCTAATACCTGGGCACGTTCCTGGGCTAATTTCATGAGTTTGCTGTTCACCGCGTACGGTGCGAGACCCGCCTTGACCCGAGCCTGATTGATTAACGTAATCATGGTATTCGCCCCGTCCGTGGTGCCTGACGTAGCGGTGGTCGAGGAGGATCCCCCCTGGGTTGTCGACCCAGTAGAGGAAACCTTGATGCTCGGACGAGTTGCAGGGGTTGACACCCTGGTCGGGTACTGGTGGGTGGCGTTCAGCGTCTGATATGCTTGAGAGACGGTGGCAACGCCTCCGCTAGGAGCCCACATGACAGATGATACGCTCGGCGCCGACACCTCATGGGTGACGGCAGGAGAGACCACACTAGGTATCACCGTCATCGAAGTGGGCAGTCCGGCGGCCAATAGCAAGGCGGTAAAGTAATTCATCCAATATCCTCCTAAGTGTAGCAAGTCATGCCAATTAATCTAGAGATTGGAGACCGATCCGGCAACACGCTTGGAT
>JAJYPK010000093.1 GCA_021795465.1 Bacillota bacterium | reverse complement strand
TCGAAGGTCAAAGTGCTGTCCGCCCCAGAGCTCACCGTGAAAGGCCCCGATCGGTTACTGGTCCACGCAGATGGTGAACTCATTGGCCACCTTCCCATCTCCTTTAAAACGCTCCCGCATGCGATTCGGGTGCGCACGGGAGGTTAAAGCGATCCTATGACCACATGGCTCAGTTCGTTGCCTAATTTTCTCTGGGGCGCCTCTACATCAAGCCATCAGATTGAGGGATTTACCGATAATGATTGGACCCGGTGGGAAAAATCCGGGCATGTCGCCGACCACACGCGGTCCGGTCGCGCCACGGATCACTTTCGCAATCCAGATCCCGACCTCCAGTTATTTCACCAAATGGGTTGGAACGCGTATCGATTGTCCTTGGAGTGGAGTCGGATCGAGCCCGAGCCTGGTCACTTTTCCGCCACCGCGATGGCACAATACCGACATATTCTTCTGACGCTGAGAGCACTTGGGATAACACCTGTAGTGACGCTCCATCACTTCACTCTGCCGACGTGGTTTGCGGACCGCGGAGGTTTTTTTTGCCCCGCGGCCGACACCCATTTTTTGACTTATGTCGCATACGTTGTAGAGAAGTTCCGTGACTTGGCCTCGCTATGGATCACCATCAACGAACCTATGGTTTATGCCGTGATGGGGTATGGTCAAGGAGTATGGCCTCCTGGGCAGACGAGTCTCATAAAAACGCGTCGCCTGGCCCGACGTTTGGTAGCCCTCCATCGCGAAAGCTACCGACGTATCAAAGAACTCGCACCGCATGCCATGGTTGGGTTAGCCCACCACTTGGCCATATTCGAGCCCTATACCCAGTCATGGACCGATAAGACCTTAGCCCGGTTCGTCGACACCTCATTCAATTGGCGCTTCGTTGAAGAAATCGATGCCTACCAAGACTTCTTTGGCCTCAACTATTACACCCGACAATGGTTGAAGACCTCCCATGGGCTTCAACCCGTGACCACCAAACCCGGAGTTCCCGTCACCGACATGGGATGGGAAATATATCCTGATGGGCTCTATCATCTGTTAATGCGCGCCAGCCGCTATCAAAAACCTATTCTCATTACGGAAAATGGCATCGCGACCGAGGACGACACCCAACGCCAACGATTTCTTTTGGAACACCTCGACAGAGTCGCCGCAGCTCAACGCGACGGCGCCGAAATCCGAGGCTATTTGCATTGGTCGGCCCTTGATAACTTCGAATGGGCCGAAGGGTACCGCCCACGATTTGGACTCATTGCCGTAGATTACGAGAGCCTTCGCCGCACGCCACGAGATAGCGCGTTGCTCTACCGCGCTGTTATCAGGGCAAATCAAAACCGTAGCGGACCCATTAACGTACCGAGATGATCAGCGTCACCGGCTTAAGGTCCCGAAAACATAGGCGCCATTCCGCTTCTTCCAGCCGATGATGGATATAAAATTGTTGAATCTCTTCGGCCGTAATCACAGGTTGCCAACCAATTGCCCTCTCAAATTCCCCCGTCAGTTGTTGACGGGTCTCGGTCGGCATGGGTTGGCGGGCCAGATCCACCCGCAAATTAATCAAAGCGTCGCTATCTAAAAGCAGAGGCTCGGTTTCGACCTGATCCAAGAGACCCTTATCTGACAAGATTTTTGTCGCTTCTTCTACATCGATTTTGCCGGTCCGTTGTTGCCGCTTCAGTTCGTATCCCGCCACACGTATCGGAAACCATTCTTGGGGCCAATCGGCAATCGCGTTCATCACTTGTTGGCGTAGGACGCTTTCCTCAGTCTCTAGAGATTTAATTTGGCGTCTAACACCCCCTAGTCGACCAACCGTTTCAGCGAGGTCCCGGCCAATGGTAGGTCCCTGCATCGCATCATCCCTCCTGCCCATTTATCTCTTCTCAGATACATAAGCAGATCACGACGATTTCATGCCAGGTTGTACATAGCTCGAAATCGCTTCGTCCATGCTAGGGTACGGTGACACCCCACTTGAGAGAGGATGATCCCCATGTTCCATAAAATTCTGTCGTTGTTTCTGCTGATGTACCCATGGTTTGGACATGCGGCGCAAAGTAAGCCGGCTCCGATTATCCGTCAAGCCGTAACCCATCAAAAAGTCATGGCACTCACATTCGACGACGGGCCGAGCCCCAAGTGGACACCGAAGGTGCTCCGGGTGTTGAATCAGAATCACGTGAAAGCGACGTTTTTTCTCATTGGGTCTCATGCCACACGGCATCCGTTTCTCGTCCATCAAGAAGTCGAGGATAAGATGGACATTGGGAGTCACGGAGCCGAGCATCACGTTTTAAAGAACCAATCCGCCGCCGCCGTACGCCAAGAAGTCGAGGCCAATGCCCAGATTTTGCAAACCCTAGGGGCTCCAAAGCCGACGCTATATCGAATGCCCGGCGGTGCCTCTGATGCAACGGCGTTAACCGTACTCGGACAACTGGGTTATCAGGTTATCGGATGGTCTATCGACACCCGAGATTGGCGCCATCGCACCACAGCACAAGCAATGGCCCAAAAAGTTGAGAAGGAGGCGAGTCCCGGCGCCATCGTCATTTTTCACGATGGCCCCAATGGTTCCGAGGCCACCGTCGGTGCAATCCAGATACTCATTCCCACTTTAAAACAAGAAGGGTACCAGTTCGTTACGATAGCGCAACTCCTGCACCTCGAAAAGTCTAAATCGAGGATTTAGCAAGATAAAACCCAGCTGCGAGGTTCTCGGCTCTTGAACTAGAACCCAAAGCCTCGCAGCTGGCCTAATCGATAGCTCCGTTCTTCTGCCATTAGTGGATCCCATGACTGAATCCGATAATGACCGCGATAATCATCAGCACAATGTAAATGCGCAATCCCCAAAATGCCAGGCGGATTGAGCCTTTCGGCACGATTTTTACCAATTTTGGTGAAGCCTCCGGTTCTACTGGAGGAATCACCGTGATATCCGTCCGATTGGTCGTCATCATAAAATCCCCCTCACAATAATTTGGGAAGCATCACCGATAATCCGTAGAGTCCGTTTAATATCACGAGTAGCCCGACAATACTGTACGCCGTCAGATTTTGCCACGGACGGTTCACATGAATTCCCATAATCGTTCGATCGTTTAGGAGCAGCAACAAAAACATCAGCGCCGCGGGCATGAAAATGGATGCGATCACTTGGACGGTGAGGTTTAAGAAACCTAGTGGAGCATTGGGGATGAGTACCACGATGGCTGCCACGACGGCACTTAATAATCCCGGCAAGTAAAATTTCCAGCCCCTGTACCAAGGTAGGTTAATACTTTTCGGCCAACCAAATGCCTCGCCCATGGCCCACGACGTACTCGCGGTCAAGGCAATCGCGGCGATGGTTCCAGCCTCCACCAGGCCCAACGCGAACAGGTCTTGTCCCGTCGCACCTAGTCGCTGTCCGACCAGAGCAATGATGTGTTGAATGTTGTAACTGGAAGAACCCGAGTGTCCAAACGCTAGCGTTCCGGTTAACACCACTAACGCGAGGGCCACGGCTACCATGGCGAAGGATCCGATGGCGGTATCAATTTGTCCATGACGCACATCAGAGACCGTAAGCCCTTTATCCACGACGGAGGATTGTTGAAAAAAGAGCATCCACGGTGCAATTGTTGTCCCAAAATTGGCTAAGACCACAAAGAGAAATACGGGACCAAATCCTCCCGGAATCGTCCAGTGGCTAAAGGCGCTTACCACCTCGCCCCAATGGGGATGAACCATGAGGACTAAGGGTATAAACACCAGATTTCCTAGGGCAATCCACAACGACACCCGCTCCCATGCCCGATAGCGCAGCACCAACAAAATCAGGGTGTCGACAAGAATGCCGCCTAATGCGCTAAAGAGTGGGGGTACGCCAAATACCGACATCCCCACCGTAATCCCAATAAACTCGGTAATGAGCGTAAGCACATTGGCCACCACCAAGTCGATTAGAGAAAACCATCCCCAAAACGCCCCGTATCGTCCCCAAATCATTTCGGCATGGCCGCGGTGGGTCACCGCACCCAGTCGTACCGTCATTTCTTGCACGGCATACGCGATAAAGCCCCCTATAACGATGGCAGGGATAAAAAATCCAATACCATAGGCGGCACCGGTTTGGGCATAGGTGATGACCCCACCCGCATCGTTGTCCGCGATCATCACTAAGATGCCAGGGCCAACCAGGGCAAAAAGTAGCAAGATTTTTTTGGCCCACCCCGAAGACTCCCGTAACCGGGTAATCCTTGCCTGGTCCTCGGCACGGAGTTCGGCGTCGTCCAGGATCTGAGCCGTAGCCGCAAGATTTCTCTTCAACATCATATGGTCCCTCCCCTCCTCGATCCCAAGGAGGTTCAGGCATAAAGCCAGGAACTATCCTCGGGAGAGGCACGCGATGATTAGTCTTTTCGTAGATTCGTTGGATCTATGACCTCCTGGGTCGGTATTCATCCCGTGCTCCCCCCTTTTGATGCCCATAAAAACCTCTTGCCACGGCAAGAGGAAACAGCACTACTAAAAGCGCCTATCCCTCCTGGTGGAGCTTCAGCACTACATCACGTAAGAATCGTTTCCGATTCAGCCGCATTGGAAGAAGCCTTAATCCGGCAACCTCTGGTCTACCCATTAGCGTCTTTCGACGGTGTAGGGCAGCGGCCTATGTTAATGTAGACGCCTCGCCTAACGAGGATATTTATGAAGTTTATAAATTAACTATATGCCCGTGCCACAACGCGTGTCAACGAAAGAATGCGCCAAACTAAAATTTTTAGCGCAAAACGACTCAAATGACCGAAAACACCCCGTCCGAGTCTAAAATGCCAGATTTCCCAATGTCATGTCATCGATATCCGGCGAGCGCCGCGTCCAAAGAGTTTCGTACCTTCAATCAAACCAGGTGGCCACATGAATCACTTCGGCTCTTCCGTATTCGACTGTGGCGCCAAATCCGACTCCTGAAGTCATGGCGTATGACGTCGGTGAACTCTCGATTCAGCGAATGATCAGAAAAATCGTTCGCCAGTCGCATGAGGTTTTCAACATCCGAGAGCCATTCCCTCAACTCCAATTTCACGTGGCCACCCCACCACCAATGACTACCAGTGCGTCAACAGACAGCGGACAATCAGGATTTCCGATGCGCGAAAATGCCCGATAAGGTTGTTGGCATGATTGAACAGGAGGCGGGAACAATCCCGTGTTAAATGGTACGGTACGACTTGTCCAAGTCCCGGACGAGCAACTCCCGATATCCTACCGTGGACCGGCTCACTGGAGAAGCGAGCTCGCACACCAAACCCAACCATCAGAAGCTACGGTAACGGATTCCAACGGGGACACAACCCGTGCTATAGGATTTATCGGCTATCAATTACGGATATGCGGGTTTTGTTGATGGGTCTTACGATTCGTGACCTTGCCACCATAATCCACATTATGGTGGCCACAGGAGTAACACCTCTACCGTCGGTCAATCGCAGCGTAACTTCTTTAGAAAAGAGATCCGCATACATTGAGGCCCGCGAGGACGACGCAGTTTCTAATTTGACTCGAGCACCGATAGCTGGTGGCGAGCAACACCGGATCATTCATCGCTATGATCGGTTTGCCTCTCTTACTTGCACTGACTGGAGAGTATCTTTTGAGGATAGAGATACCGGGGGCCATCACGTCGTGCCATCAGCGTTACGGTCTCCTCCGGTCTCAAGACGAGCGTCCGTTCCCCATCCAAGGCTAGAGTGCCGCCGCCTCTCGGAGCCTCGATGATAAGCTTCTGGTCGAGTGGTATCCGCTGGTGCTGATTGATCCAGAATTTTGCCATCATGCCTGGGGCAAGAGCCCCATAGGCGGCAATCTCGTAGGCGTCGTTCGATCCCAATTGGAGCCATGTAATGGCGTCTTCCTCGGTCGTCACGGGCAAGACATGTCCACCCACATTGGAAAGGCCGGGTCGAATCGGATCGGCAACCGTTAGCCAGAGTTCCATGACGTCTTCAGGGTTCCACACAGCCAGTGCGCCGGTAAAGTTCTGGCGTACCAAGGCGACGTCGATGAGAGCTAGATCTTCAACCTCTAGAGACCCATCGAAGTGGCTGAGATGTAGCACTTTAGACACGAAGAGTTGGGCCTGATATTGTTCGGGCGAGACCACATATGATGCGGCAGCAAATCCAGCAATGGTCTGGTCTCCCACCCAACAGGCCACGTTGTTGGTGCCCCCGGCAACCGGCAGCACCGGTACCACTGGCTTGGATTGGGCCACATTGCGTTGCGTTCCATCGCCCCCTAGCACGATTAAGAGATCCGCTCCCGCATTGATCAGTTCTCGAGCCCATTTTACAGTCGTGTCGGCCGAGGATGGTGCGGCCACGTTGCCCACCAGGTCCACAGACAATCCAAACAGTCTATGAGCTTCGTCTTGCACAATGCTAGCGAGTCCTTCATAGTCTCTCGGCATCAAGACTTGAATTTGGTCGGCAAACACCGCGACGCCAGAAAGAATACGCCGCAAGACCTGCAGCTTCTCTGGCGTCGATTGCAACGAGGCGAAGGCTACCAAACGGCGGATGTCGCGTCCTGCCATGGGGTTTAACATTAAGCCAATCGTTTTTCGCGTAAGGGTTTCCTCATTTCGTACGGGTCCTAAGCCTCGTCTTCGGACACAAGCTTTTGCATTAACCGCACCAGTTCCTCGCGCTCGTCATAGGTGAGGCGTTGGCCTAAGTGCTGCAAATACAAAACGTGTTCCTGGCGTTCATGCGCTAACAGTGCCGTCCCTTCCGGGGACAGGCGAAGCCAAATGATGCGGCGGTCTTGAGGATCCCGATCTTTTATGACCAGACCTTTTTGTTCTAAAGCTTCAATGGAGCGCGTCGCGGTAGGTCCGGCCACCTTTAATAAGGCGGCCATCTCCATCAGGGTCGTCGTATGAGCCTCTTGCATAATGGCTAAGGCGTGGTATTGCGTCGGGGTAATATTCAGCGGTTCGCGTTCCCGCCGAAACCGTCGACTCAACAGACGCCCTAGCGCAAACGTCGCATCAAATAGCGAACCCGCTTGACTGTCATCCACCGGACACTCCTCCAGACCCACGCTTCTGCCTTCAGCATAGCACAGTGCCTAGCCTGCTTCCTGCCGCAATACCGACAAAATCTGCTTCTTGTAACGCAAAAATTCCGTCGATAGAATACTGTCCCATTTTCGTGGTCGTTTCAATTCGATCGAAAACTCCTCGGCCACCATCCCCGGACGCGGTGTCATGACGACCACCCGATCGCTCAAGAGAATGGCCTCATCCACATCATGGGTAATAAATAGAACCGTCGGCTGCGACGTCTTCCATAACTCGAGCAAAAATCGCTGCATATCACTGCGCGTTTGCGCATCCAAGGCTCCAAATGGTTCATCCATGAGGAGACTGGTGGGGTCAGTAATTAGGGCGCGGGCGATAGACACGCGTTGTTGCATACCGCCTGACAATTGATAGGGAAAATGACTTTCAAATCCAGACAGTCCCATTTCCTCAACCATCTGCATAATTTCTTGTTGATGGCCCTTCGGATTCTTGTCGCGAATCGTGAGACCAAATCCAATATTGTCAGATACGGTCATCCAGGGCAACAAGGAAGGCCTTTGAAAAACCACGGTCCGTTCCGGGCCGGGTTTCGTCACCACATCATCCCCAACGACAATCTGACCCCGAGTTGGCGTCTCAAATCCCGCGAGCATGTTCAAAATCGTGGTTTTCCCGCAACCACTGGGACCGACGATCGAGCAAAATTCCCCATCCTCGATACGTAATGAAAATTCCTGTACCGCTATGGTGGGCTCGCCACCTTTACTCGTAGCCGGATACATCTTCCCCACATCTTCAAATTGGATCACAGAGTCTTTTCACTCCTCTTTTAGTCATGACTCCCAAACCCAATGGCCTCTCCTGTTGAGACGTTTATGGATTAGACGATTTCACTACTTTCTGTGCGAACGTGGGATCCACATATTGTGCCATGTTGCTGGGAACCGTGGTAATCGTCCCCTGACTGTGTAGCCACGCGGCAGCCGAAGTCAACGATTTCGTCACCAATGAGGATGCTACGCCCGCCCCATGGCCCATTCTCCGTGCTGTCAATTGCTGGGACAACGAGGTGAAACTGAGGCCAGATGCCTGTGCCTTGGCTTGGGCGGCGGTAATCCCATTGAGTTTGCCCATATCTTTATAGGCTTGATTCGGATGCTGCTTAAAGAAGGTCACGCCCGCTTGTTGGGCCCTCACGAAACCTTCGACTAATGATGGATGCTGCTTGGCAAACGTACTATTGACCACCGCTAAGTTGAAAATAGGCGCGGTCTTGGCTTGGTTTTGATCATAAACCAAGATGTGGCCCCCATCCTGTTGCATCTGACTCATGAACGGAACCCATACATACGCCGCTTGGATCCGACCAGTCTTCCATGCAGCCACCATGTTGGGTGGCGACATGTTCTCAATGTGCACACTACTCTGGGGGATGTGCGCATTCTTCAGCGCCGTGTAGAGTTCAAACGGTGACGTCGAACCCGTCACCAATGCAACCGTCTTGCCTTCTAAAGACTTTAGATTTTTTATGCCACTACCGTTTTTCACCACCAAACCTTCCGCCGTGGTATACCGCTCCATCGCCCACACCACTTTTAGGGGAACCCCTTTTGCAATCGCAGAAGCCGTGGGCGGATTACCCAGCGTGGTCATAAAGTTTAACGATCCCGATGCCAAAGCCGTCAAGGCCGCCGGACCCGATGAGAAATATTTGGTGACGACATGAGCATGCATGTACTTTTGAAAGAAATGCTGCTCAATGGCCACCGCCTCCGGATCGGGGGCATTTTCGTAGCCAATCGTAACCGTTGGTTTACTGGACGCCGCACTTCCACAACCCGCCACAATCCCTAACAAAGGCAATGCCATCAATCCACGCATCCACCGCTTATTCATGAAATTCCTCCTTATTTTTAGACCGTTAGGCGCGCCCTTTCCAAGGCACCATCTTCTTTTCCAAGGTCCGTATGCCCAGTTCCATCCCGTATCCCAGAAGCCCGATGATAATAATGCCAACAAACACCACCCCAATTTGGAGTTGACCTCCGGCCGACATAATCATCCAACCCAATCCACGGGATGCCGCAATCATCTCGGCGGCAACTAAGCACGTCCACGCCACCCCAATCCCTACCCGCATTCCGGTAAACACCTCAGGCAACGCCGAAGGTAAGATCACGTAGCGAAACATCTGCCAGCGATTGGCTCCAAAACATTCGGCGACCCGTTTTCTGTTTTCTTGAACGCCTTTAACCCCGGACATCGCACTAATGATGACAATCGGAATGGTACAAAAGAAGATTAAAATCACCTTAGGTAGTTCTCCAATGCCAAACCACGCAACGATCAACGGAAGATACGCCAACGGCGGAATCGGCCGCAAGAACTGGAGAAAGGGATCAATAATCAAAAACACCCAATCCGTAGTCGCCATCCAAAACCCTATGGGGATGCCGACCAATACCGCGAGCGCAAACCCCACAGCAATACGACCAAAACTAAATAACGTACTACTCAATAGGGTTTGCCCACTATACCCGACAGTGGCCGTTGCGATGAGATCGCGAAACACCTGAACCGGGGACGGCAAGGCCACTGCGGACACCAAATGGAGCGCCGCGACCACCTCCCAGACAATAAGAGCCACTAACGCCGCTATCCACGGCACATATCCGCGATAATTTCGGCCAGACTCCATAATCGTCATGTCGGTCGCTGCCATCGGCATTTCATCGATAATCTCTGCCTTTTGGTTGCCCCAGGGATATCCCACATCATTCACCTCACTTTGGCATAGCTACTTCCTTGAACAAAAAAACCCGAGCACGCTCGGGCTGACGCTCCAAGCCTTCCATGCCGACGAGGTGAGCTGTCGGGCTAGAGCGGAAAGCTGCTCTCCGAATCCTCGGTACGCCCCAAAAACGTGGTTCCCCCGTACGTCTCACTGTGTGAGACGATTTGGCATATATCATTAACCTTATGGTAAGAATATGTTCCCACTACTTGGCAGGTGACCATATCCTTAATAATTAGCCTAACAAACTACTCGATGATTTTCTCCTTGAAAAACCTCGCTCTTAAGCCGACACCACCGATTTCCGGCCGAAATTGCACGTGAGGCGTGGTTAGACCATATTTTAATCTTAAATGCGGGCTCACACGATTTCGCAAAGATTGTCCTTTCATCTCGAAATTGGGTATGATAAAGGCATTGTCCACCGTGCGAGGAGGGTTCGTGGTCTCTTGTATTCTGACGTTTTACTGGTACGCCATGGGGAAAGTGAAGCCAATGCAACGGGGCGCTTCGCCTCGCATACATGGGATCCTCATTTAACACCCATCGGCAAAGCCCAAGCCCTGCATCTGGCGACACAACTTCACCATGCCCCAATTCGTTACGTGGTGACAAGTCCCCTGGCACGTGCGCAAGAGACTATTGCGCCATTGGCAGCGGTTCATGGCCTCAAACCCGTCATTCTCACCGACCTGTCTGAGGTGAACTTGGGCCAATGGGACGGGCAACAATTGAAAGTCCTGGAACAATCCGGCTTGGACTCCTACCGGCTATGGCGGGTGGATCCGGAGAAGAATCCCCCTCCGGGTGGTGAACGTATCCTTGCCGTGGGACAACGAGTCTTAGAGACTCTCACCGAGTTTCTTAGCATCCATCACGAAACGGGGTTAACCGTCGCCGCCACCCACGCCGATTGTGTCAAAGGAGCCTGTCTAGTCATCATGAATGCCGATGGCCCCGCCACCCGGTGCATGCTGGTTCCGAATACCGGACAGGTTTTATTGCGACATTGGGACAATGGCCGCTGGTCCATCGTCTTGAGTCCCCTCTATTTTAAAGAATAGGGCCGGCGATCCCTCAAATCGAGGCGGGTTGAGAAAGTTTCAGCGTTCACCAAAACTTACGATATATCCGGCTGGCGGGATCCGGAACGTTTATGGGGCCCCGGGATGGGTAGCCGAGACAAAAGGCCAGGTTGTCGGATTCGTGGCGACACGGCACTCCGACGCCAGGGAATAGCCCGGGCCCTCACTGGTGGCCACACGATGGAATCTGGCGCTGGGGTGTGAGGGCAGGTTGTGGGTCGAGATGCTAAATGGTCTCTAAGGAGCGGGAGCGATGGAAGTCGTACGCCAATGCGAAGGCCGTTTCGAGATCCACGTGGGCCAACCCTTAACCCATGAGGGTGGCACCCACGTCTTCTTGGCCACCCGTGCCCACGAGGATCTCGTGCTTAAAATCGGCCTAAACGAAACGGACGTCACCCGCGAAGTTTATGCCCTGAATGGATTCTCGGGGCATGGAGCCATCGACGTCATAGATTTCGATGGTGCACTGTCGGCATTATTGCTTCAGCGAGCCAGGCCCGGTCATCCCCTATCAACCATTACCGATGACCGCCGCGCGACAGAAATTTTCGGTTCCGTCGTCCAACGCCTTCATCCAACCCTTGTCACGGGGGACCATGAGTCCCTCCAAGAGCATTGTGCGGCCATTGGTCGCTATCAGCAAACGCTTACCCCAGCCGGCCCATTGCCCCGTTCATGGCTACACCGCGCTGTCGAGTACCTCAATAGCCTGGTCTCCTCCACCGACCATCCGGTCTTGTTGCATGGCGATCTGCACCACGCCAACATTTTGCGCCACCAAGACGAATGGGTCTGCATCGATCCCAAAGGGATTATCGGCGATCTCCACTTTGAGGTCATTCAATATCTCCTCAACCACCCTAATCGCCAGGGCGATGCCGACATAGTCTTAGCACGTCGGATGGCGATGGTAACGGAGCGCTTGGGGTTGGATGCGCAACGCATCGCTAGGTGGGGTGTGGTCAAGGGTGTATTGGATGCCTGTTGGGCGCTAGACGATGGAACCGACTGGCACCAGGGAATCGACACCGCCGAGAGATTCGGACGCTGGCTGACCTTGTCGGGTCATTCGTCGTGGTAAACACACGGGTCGTCAAGCTCAAACCGGGGGACCGATGGCCGGATATCACACCGCCCCACCCGCAATGGCCGTCATCCAACAATATTCCGAGAGAAGACTAAAACTCCGTCACCGAGACAGTTTTTTCGCGATGGCTACTAGGCGTTTGGCCTGATAACGTACGGCTGCCAACACCTCTTCAGAAACGTTGCCGTTTTGGGGTGCGGTCACACTGGTACCGTAGGGATTGCCACCAGCGGAGAAGAGGACGGGGTCAGTATAACCAGGTGACACAATGACGGCACCCCAGTGATACATCGTCGCGTAGAGTGATAAGATCGTGGTTTCCTGACCCCCATGCGGATTACTGGCCGAACTCATGGCCGTCACAGCCTTATCCGCGAGCTTACCTTGGCCCCAGAGTGGGCCCGCAGTGTCTAGGAACTGTTTCATTTGAGCTGCCATACCACCAAAGCGGGTGGGCACGCTAAATATCAGTCCATCTGCCCAGTCTAAATCATCCAAGGTGGCCTCGGGTACGATATCTCGCGTCGCTTCGTGATGCGCCATCCACTGAGGATTTGTCGCCATGGCTTCTTTGGGAGCTAACTCTTTTACTCGCCGCATCCGAACTTCTGCACCATTTTCTTTAGCACTGGCTACAGCAGCCGCGGCCAATTGGTGATTAGTCCCCGTGGCGCTGTAGTAAATCACCGCAATCTTGACCTCTGCCATCCTCTATAAGCCTCCTACCTCAAAGTTGTTCCCCACGGCTACAGGATACCCCACAATCTCGAGATCCATCAATCGTCCGAAATTCATCGCTTCGAGTCCCTTGAGTTTCGCACCCATACAATATAGGGGTTTTAGACGCCCATCACTCAGCCAACCCTTGAAAACCGCCACTTTTTCTCCATTCCATGAGAGCGATTTATGCAAAACTTATTGAACGCTTCTAACTGATTGCCTAAAAACGACTCCGCACACAGGGCTTTAAGCGCGGCATATTCCGATGACGGTTGGAATTGCTTCAGGTCTACGGACCCCGACGCCGACATGTCCGCTACGATCTTTTGGGGATTGGTGAGGGTTTGGAATCGTTTGGCAACCCCGTATAAAATCCTGTGCCACGGCATCCAATCGTGGTTTTTCAGGCCATAAATGACGTCTTTTTTCATCATCGTGATCCTCGGGAATTCACTCAGGCATAAACTATTCAGTAGCAAAAGCGGCAGCATAAGCATGAGCACCAAAATTTGCGCCACCCCATATCCGTCTTGTTTGACGAATCCTACCTTCCGGATGATGGCATTCAGTTTGAAGGTGCGCATTACATCGAATATAATAGCGTTGATCGAATACTAGTGTTGATCGAGCACTTTTTTGATCTCCGTCGCATTTGCCCCCGCATGACAACTCCGTTTTTGGTTGATTTGGACACACCTCAATTAGACCAGAAACCTAATATTCATGCGGGTTTTTCGGTATTTTCCTCGCTTGTATTTGTGGTGATTTCGAGGTGCGAAAGTCAAGAAGTCAAAAACTTCACTCCGGACGATTGAACCAGGTTTTATCAGATGCGCCGTAAAACTCCGCCGTTCAGGGCGGAGATATCAGGCGCTGACCCCGGAGGGGTCAATCCGGCGTTTCCTGTTGCTCGATGTATTGCTTGATGATCGACAGGGGGGCTCCTCCA
>JAJYPK010000092.1 GCA_021795465.1 Bacillota bacterium | reverse complement strand
GAAGCGGTGCACGAGTTCGAACCCGAGGCCCGTCAGGGGCGAGGGGATGTGACGCGTAGACCAGACCCAATTGTTGTGGAAAGTGTTCAGTCGTATAACCCCGATCATCGACATCCCTGCCGTCGAGCGATCTTAAATATCAGTCTCTCGTCTCCCACAATGTGTATAGTGGAATGGGAGGGAGAAGAAGATGCCGAAGGGTGGTTTTTCACGACGCTCCGCCGTGCATGCGAAATAACGTGGTTCGACCCGCCCATTGTCAGTCAGGTCGCATCCCAGGGCCGCGTTGCTGAAAAAGCGATTATATGGGCTGACATGCTTTACGGTAGTCGCTTGCGCCGACCGCTTGGTAACCCGCTCCTCTTCGGTGACGTTCAGGAGATGCAGGGGATGAGATGTGCGTATGACTAGGTAAGGAACAAAAATGGAGATGACTTAGATAATTACGAGGTGTGCCGTAGTGCATCATGTGGGGCGGTGGGGCTAACGAGGACAAAAAATTGCTGAGGTCACGCAACTATGATTCCATAAAATCCACAAAAATAATGGTCGGAGAGACAGGATTTGAACCTGCGACCTCCTGCTCCCGAAGCAGGCGCGCTACCAAGCTGCGCTACTCCCCGACGCCGTCACTCATTGTATTCTGATTGAGGAGTTGCTGTCAAGGCGCCGAAAATTGTCAGCAAGGCGATGCTTCGTTATTATAGCAAGAGAATACTTGGGTCAGGAGACTAAGAACATTGGCTAAATTAAAAGGGTTGTTGTTGGCTGGCGGTACAGGCAGTCGATTACGCCCGCTTACATATACCGGGGCCAAGCAACTTATCCCGGTGGCAAACCGCCCGATTCTGTTTTACGCTGTGGACGCTCTCGTGGCGGCCGGAGTCGAAGAGATCGGGGTAATTGTTGGCGATACCAGAAGAGAAGTAGAGGCGGCGTTGGGCGACGGCAGCCAGTTTGACGCCCATCTAACGTACATTCCACAGAGTGAGCCATTGGGTTTGGCACACGCGGTGAAGACAGCGCGTTCGTTTTTAGGAACATCGCCTTTTTTGATGTTTTTGGGCGATAATCTTTTGCGTGGGGGACTGACTCGGCTTGCCACCCGTTTTATGACGGGAGGATTTGCGGCGGCAATCCTGCTGACCGAGGTTAAGGATCCAACGCAGTTTGGGGTGGCCGTGGTAGAAGATGGCCGTGTCGTGCGTTTGGTGGAAAAACCCAAAGACCCTCCTTCAAACCTGGCCTTAGTAGGCGCATATTGTTTCGGGCCTACGATCCACCACGCCATCGATCGTTTGGAACCGTCGTGGCGCGGTGAATATGAGATTACCGATGCGATCCAAACACTAATCGACCAAAATTTATCGGTGGATGCCACATTAGTGGAAGGTTGGTGGAAGGATACGGGACGGCCTGAAGACGTCTTAGAAGCCAATCGGTTGGTCTTGGAAGATATTGAGAATCAGATTGATGGAACGGTGGATGACGAGAGCCATCTCGAAGGTCGTGTAATTGTGGGTCTGGGCGCTCAGGTGATCCGTAGCACCATCCGAGGGCCGGTGAGCATCGCAGCGGGGGCTCGGATACAAGACAGCTACGTCGGTCCCTATACCTCGATTGGACAGGGCGTTTTGATAAGTCATACGGAGATTGAAAACAGCGTGGTGCTCACGGATAGCAAAATTTCGGCAGTGAATGGGCGCATTGATCAAAGCCTGATCGGACGAGGTGTAACGGTGTCGGGAGTGCAAACGCGACCCCGAGCCGTGCACTTAATCTTGGGGGATCAAAGTCGGATTGACCTTTAAATGCTTTATCAAACGCGCCGTAAAACCCCTTGCTTCCGCTACGGGGATAGAAGCGCTCGCGGTCAAGCGAAGTTTCTTATATATTAGGGAAAGGAGGCAAAATCTTCATGCGTCAGTCGTTCAAGTACCGTCTGTACCCCAAGAATACACAGCAACAGATGATGAGGACCCCTTGGAACAGGGTCGCCTGGCTCTATCATCGCTTGCTCGCCGAACGCCAGGAAGCCTATGATAAGTCGGGCAAAACCCTGCCCTACGAGGCACCAGTCAACCGGTTCCCGACGCGAAAAGATGGCACCGTGCAGTCGCAGGTATTGCAAGATGTAGCCCAGCGGCTTGACAAAGCCTTTCTGGCGTTCTTTCGCCGCGTCAAAAACCGAGAACAGCCCGACGACCCTCGTTTTAAATCCGTCGAGTGCTTTGACCACCCCCAATCGCTACGGAAAGCCGAGTGCAAGCTGAAACGGTGGCAGCACGCCGTGTCTCGACAGATGAAGGGGAGTCGGCGGCGGGCCAAAGCCCATGAGAACGTGGCACACCAACGCCGCGACACCGCCCATAAGAGAGCACGCCCACTCGTCAATGCCTATCAGCTCATCGCTTTGGAGGATTTGAACACGCAAGGGCTCCTGAAAAACCACCTTTTAGCCAAGAGTATTGCCTGCACTATTTTCTAACGGGCATTGGCCGGCTAAACACACGAATGTCGGGCTCGGACGGAGCCGTCGGGGAGCGGATGGAGCACATGCCACCGCCATGAACCGAGAAGCTCCTGCTTTCAGGCATGGGGAGTCGTCACGTAGCACACGATATCACTATGGTGTCCAGGGGGAGTCTTCACTATGAGTCAATTTGGTAACATCGAGGGAGTCCGAGTGAAGAAACTAGTGCGACATCCCGACAATCGGGGATTCTTCCAAGAAATTCTACGAGACGACGATGAATTGCTTCGAAGGTTCGGACAAGCATCGCTGTCGATGAGCTATCCCGGCGTTATTAAGGCGTTTCATTATCATGAGCGTCAAGATGATTTATGGTTTTTTCCGGTCGGTTCCGCCGAGGTTGTGCTCTATGATTCGCGCGAAGGGTCTACGACCCAACGAACGACTCAAGTGCTCTATCCTGGGCAAGACAATCCCTTATTAATTGTCATCCCGGTTGGGGTACTGCATGGATACCGAGTTTTAGGGTCAACGCCGCTTATGATTGTATACTTCACCACCGAGTCGTACCGTCCTGAGTCGCCCGATGAAAAAAGGGTGCCCTGGGATGATCCAACCGTGGGATATGATTGGATCACAAAGCCGCGTTAAGGAGTGAACGAAAGTATGCGCATTGTTGTGACTGGAGGGCTAGGGTTTATTGGATCGCACCTCATACGGTGGATCTTAGAACATCAGGCGGCGGTAGAAATTATCAATGTGGACGCCTTGACCTATGCGGGAAATTTGAGCAATTTGGATGACGTAGTGGACGACCCGCGCTATCAATGGCACCGTCTATCCATCACGGATCGACCGGGACTGGAATCTTTATTCCGAGATCATGGGCCCATCGACGCGGTCATGCATCTAGCAGCCGAGTCTCACGTCGACCGCAGTATCCAAAGCGGGGTTCCCTTTGTGGAGACCAACGTCTTGGGTACCCAGATATTGCTCGAAGTCGCGCGGGCGTTTCGTGTGTCCCGATTTCTTCATGTATCTACCGATGAAGTCTATGGAACGTTGGGGGAATCCGGATATTTTCGAGAAGATACCCCGCTTTCACCCAATAGCCCCTACTCGGCTAGCAAGGCGGGATCCGACCTCTTAGCTCGGGCCGCATTTGAAACCTATGGCCAAGACGTGGTGGTCACCCGATGTAGCAATAACTATGGACCCTATCAATTCCCCGAAAAGCTAATTCCTTTATTTGTGACCAATGGGCTCGATGGGGAACCGTGGCCGTTATATGGCGATGGTCACAATGTGCGTGATTGGCTTTATGTAGAAGATCACGTGCGGGCGTTGTGGACCGTTCTCGAGCGCGGACACGCGGGTGAGGTGTATAACATTGGCGGGAGCAACGAACGTAGTAACCGGGAGGTGGCTAATACGTTGATCTCGCACATGGGTCTCTCCCAATCCGTTATCGTTCCGGTAAAAGATCGGTTGGGACATGACCGCCGTTACGCAATGGACGCGACGAAGATTCAAAAGACGTTAGGGTGGCATCCCGAAGTTTCCTGGGAGCAGGGACTAGAGCTTACGGTGCAGTGGTATCGGTCCCATCGAACGTGGTGGCAGTCAATTAAAAGTGGGACTTATAAAGACTACTATCGAGACCAGTACGGGAGTGTTCTAGATTAATTAGGAGAAGGGGTCTCGCGTGTTAAGACTTTGGATTGCGGTGTTCGTGGCACGCCTAGTGGGTATGCTTAGTCGGGTCAGTGGTCGTGGCGGCAGTTCCTTGCCGGGCATCGTCGCGCGCCGCATCGATCCCGAAGTGCTCCGTAAGTTATCGGTCCGATTACCCAAAGGGGTCGTGCTCCTGACCGGCACGAATGGGAAAACAACAACGGCGGCCATGGCAGCGTTCCTGCTCAAAGCCGGTGGCCTGCGCGTGGTGCATAATCGGGCGGGTGCTAATCTGATTCTAGGGTTGACGGCAACCTTGGTCCAGGCATCCCGATGTCAGGTCTATCCACCCGCCGACCTCGCTCTTTTAGAAACCGACGAAGCATCGATTCCTAAAGCCTCTGAAGAAACTCACCCGAAGGCTCTAATGGTCACGAATTTCTTTCGTGACCAACTCGACCGATACGGAGAACTTTCAACCACGGTGGGGTTAGTCAAACAGGGGATTGCCGCCATGGATGCGGATGGATGGCTGTTGTTGAACGCCGACGACCCTCAAGTCGCCTTTTTAGGTGAAGACTACGGGCGCGTGGTGTATTTTGGTTTAGATTTGAATGGAGGAGACCTCGGGAGTTTAGGTCAACACGATGCGGTGGATGCTCGGTTTTGCCCCCGGTGCGGTAAACCGCTGGTCTATCGTACGCAATACTATGCCCATCTTGGAGATTATCGCTGTGGACACTGCGGCTTTGTGCGTCCCATACCGGACTGGGTGGTAAGTGAGTGGGATCGACAAGAAGGGCGGATCACCATTCGATCGGCCAGAGACACCGTAGCGCTGCCGATTCGAATGCCGGGCATCTATAATGTCTACAATCTGTTGGCGGCAGTAGCTCTAAGCGGAACCTTAGGCGCTCCATTAGGACCTATGGGCGCGCAACTAGAGACATTCGAACCGGCTTTTGGGCGTATGGAAAAGGTCATTATTCAAGGCCACACGGTCTGGCTCGCACTCGTAAAAAACCCGGTAGGATTCACTCAAGTGCTGCAGGCGGTTGGCGATAGCGGGGGGCAAAGACCAAAGTGGGCCTTATTAGTCATTAACGATCGCTACGCAGATGGGCAAGATGTCTCGTGGCTTTGGGATGTAGACTTTGAACGGGTGCACCAAGCTCAACACATTGAACGGTGGTGGGTCAGTGGGGTCCGCGCGTACGACATGGCACTGAGACTACGATATGCGGGTATACCCGATCACAAGGTGGATGTGGTCCAGAATCCTAGTGATGCGTTAGAACACATGTTGCACGAGGCCAAGGCCGATGTGCCCCTGTATATTATGCCAACCTATACAGCGCTCTTAGAGATCCGGCAATATCTGACGCAAAAAGGATACACGCGGCATTTCCGCGAAGGTTAGGGGGAAGAGTTCACGTGGCTACACGGCCTATGATCTTTGGGACCGCAGGACACATCGACCACGGCAAGACGACCTTGGTGCGATCCTTGACGGGTGTCAACACGGATCGTTTGCCCGAAGAAAAGAGCCGTGGGATTTCTATCGATCTAGGATTTGCAGAATTTATCTTGCCATCGGGACAACATGCCGCGTTCATTGACGTACCGGGACATGAACGCTTCATTCGGAACATGGTGTCAGGCGTCCATGGAATGGACGCGGTGATTCTGGTGGTGGCGGCCGACGAAGGCGTCATGCCCCAAACTCAGGAGCATCTCGACATTCTGAGCATTTTAGGTGTCCAGCGTGGCATCACGGTATTAACCAAAAGTGATTTGGTGGACGAAGATTGGCTCACGTTGGTCGAAGAAACCACCCGTGAGACGTTACAAGGTACGTTTCTGGCTGCTCAGCCAATCCTGGCTGTGGATGCCCTAAGTGGTCGTGGTCTTAAGCAATTGCAGCAGGCTATGGCAAAAATTGCTGAGGATTTGCCGACAAAATCGGTGGCGGGACCCACCAGACTTCCTATTGACCGGGTTTTTAGCGTGAAGGGATTCGGGACCGTGGTGACGGGGACCTTGGTACAGGGAAGCATTAGCGTCGAGCAAAGTTTGGAGTTGGTGCCCACGCACGTTCCAGTTAGGGTACGGGGAGTCGAAGTGCATGGACATCGCATGGACGTCGCCCATGCGGGTCAACGTGTGGCGTTGAATCTCGCCAACGTTGACAAAGAGCAGATTGTTCGGGGGCAAGTGCTGGCATCGCCCGGACTCGTGCCAGAGGTCACAAGTTTAGTCGTCGAGATCCAAATGTTGGCATCGAGCAAAGAATCCTTAGACGAACGAACCCGAGTCCATTGCCACCTTGGGACCAGCGAAGTGCTGGCCCGGATCTACTTCTATGACCGGTCGACACTTGAACCGGGAGACCGGGCGTTTGCCGAGTTGCGTTGTGAATCCCCCATTGCTGCGCTGCGCTCGGACCGGTTCCTGATTCGTTCCTACAGTCCGATGGCGACCATAGGGGGAGGCGTGGTCTTGGAGCCTGGTGGACATCATCGACGTCGTGAAGCAAACCTCATTGAGCGGTTGCGCCAATGGGTTTCAGGTGATTTAACGCTCATTCTCACCGACATCCTGAATCATAGTGAGGCACCTTTGTCGCTAGAAGAGCTGTTAGATCGGATGGGAGGGTCTCGCGAGCAATCGGATGAACTTGTGGCGCGACTAGAACCCTTAACCCATGGGGACGTGGTCGCCGGGTATTATGTGGGACAGTCGGCATGGGATAGTGCGGTAACTCGCCTTCATGCCTATTTACGTCAATATCACCGGAATCATAGCCTATTGCCAGGAGTGCCCCGCGAAAGGCTTAAGTCTGAGCTCTTTGATGCTTGGGCCAATCGCGCACTGATTTGGTTTTTGAACCAGATCCCCGAAGTTCAGATCGATCGCGAGTGGGTGCGGCTGAAAGACTTCGTAGCAGGTCCCCGGAGCCCTGATGAACAAGGGCGTTTAGACCGTCTGCGGGCCATCTGGGAAGAATCCGACCTCCGGCCGTTGGATCTGGAAAACATCCGTCAAGCGGCGGCGATTGTAGATGCCGAATGGTTTTATGATGCCGTACACTATTTGGCCCAAGGGGAGACGATTGTTCGGCTGGAAGAGGGGGTCTATATAGCGGCTACAGCTTTGGACCGGGCCACTGAAGCGGTCACCCTGGCTTTGCGTGCCAGAGGCGAGCTATCTACGGGGGATCTTCGTAACGTCCTCGACACCAACCGCCGATTTGCTGTATTAATTTTGGAACTTCTCGATTCAAGACGCATCACGCGTCGGCTCGGCGACAAACGTGGGCTCGTCAGTTAAGGGGGGGTCATATGCGTATCGAAGTAGCCTGGGCAAAAATGCCCAAGGGTGGATTCGGGGAGAGTGGCGATAGTATTGAATTGGTAGAACGCCCGCTCGGAGGATTGAGCCTAATCCTCGCGGATGGACAGGGTTCCGGGCCCGCCGCCCGGCGGATTAGTCGTATGGTTGCTATGAAGGCGGTCAGCTTGATAGCGGATGGATCGCGGGATGGCGCGGTGGCGCGAGCGGTCCAGGACATGCTCTATACGGCGCGCGAAGGTCGGGTCACCGCTACCCTGGCACTTTTGAGTGCGGATTTTCATAGTCGCACGTTGGTGATCGCCCGCAATGCGCCGAGTCCCGTCGTGGTGCGCCAATCGGGACAAGTATTTCGTTTGGAGGGACACGCGGAGGTGATTGGCACATATCGCCGTACCCGCCCTGCGATGACCGAATTGGCTCTGGAACCGGACAGCATCTTATTAACGTATTCCGATGGTCTGGCCACGGCGGGCAAACGGTATGGCAAGAGCCTGCCTTGGGAAGCCATCGACGAAGAGCTGGCATCACTGCCCATTCCGGATTTGGGAGCGTGGGTGGACGATGTGATCGGGCGGGCCATCGACTTAGATCAAGGGCGACCCTCCGATGATATCAGCATGATGGCATTGGGGGTGATCGGGGATGGCAAGACTGCACTCCGTCGACTCATCGCGAGCATCCCGTATTAATGGGGTGGTTCTGGTGGGGGTCTGTGCCGCCGGGAAAACGACCGCCCGCGAAGGTCTCTTGGCGAGTGGCATCCCTGCCCGTTCGGTGGCCCAAGAACATTCTTTAGTTCCGCACTTGTATAGACAGAAGGACCAAGGACTTTTGGTATTACTGGTCGCGAGTTGGGAAACGGTTCATCGACGCCGGGAGTTGTCTTGGAATCCGGACTTTTATCGCACCGAGTGGTTTCGGCTCGCGGCGGCCCGGCAGGATGCAGACTTTATTCTGCACACGGACCCCTTGTCGCGCCATGAGGTTTTGGATGCGATTATTAGCTGGTGGGATGCTCGCTTGGGACTTGGATCGACATGGATGCGCTACCCACAGTGGGACCATGCGATGAAGACAAAAATCCGTGAAAAAGTGGCGGCAGGGGCGGGGCTTCGAGAGGTTTTGATTGAGGCCGAGAGCGGGCTTTTGCCGTAGTGACAAGAGGCCTTTTGGGTCGCCCCTTCCATTGACAGGTTTTTTGGCACCGGACTATAATGAAACGATTTTGGGACGGGAGGCAACTCGACATGCGCCAACGAAGCCGCGTCCAATTTTTTGCGCTTATCGCGATCATATTGGCCGGAATCTATTACTTTACGAGCGTGAATCCCATCGCATCACACCTGCGATATGGGTTGGACTTAAAAGGTGGCGTAACCGCAACGTATCAGGCGAAACCTTCACCGGGAGCGCCTGTCAATGCCCAAACTATGGCACGGGCCATGGAAATTATGAGTTTTCGGGTCAACGCTTTAGGGGTGTCGGAACCCCTGATTCAGCTTGTAGGAAATAATCGAATTACGATCGACTTGCCTGGGGTTAAAAACCAGGAGCAGGCCTTGCATTACTTAGGGCAAACCTCGCAACTTGTGATTAAAAGTCCCACGGGTCAGGTGCTCTTGACCGGGGCGGACCTATCAACGGCGACGGCTGCGATGGCCGGAGGGCAGTATGTGGTCAACATTACCTTCAACGCGAAGGGGACGGCGCTCTTTCGCCAAGCCACGACAACATATCTTCATAAGACTCTGCCGATCTACCTGAATGGGAAACTGGTGGAAGCTCCTACCGTGAAAAACGTCATTGCCGATGGACATGCCCAGATGTCAGGGAACTTCCCGTCATTAAAAAAGGCCCAACAGACGGCTCTCTTGCTTCAATCTGGTGCCTTGCCCGTGAACTTGAAGGTGCTTGATGTACGCACGGTAAGTGCGACTCTTGGCGCGGCGTCAATCGCTGCAAGCAAGTTGGCCGCGGCTATCGCGGTGGGACTCATCGCCGTGATTATGATCTTCTGGTATCGGCTGGCCGGATTTGTGGCTGACATTGCCTTAACCATCTATCTCTTCCTGATACTGGGGGCGCTATGGAGTATCCATGCGGTAATTACGGTACCGGGGATTGCGGGGATTATTCTCTCGGTCGGAATGGCGGTGGATGCCAACGTGATTATCTTCTCGCGGATTCGAGAAGAGATCATTAATGGGAAAACGCCTAGGGCGTCGGTGGCCGCCGGATTTCGCCACGCGATTCGTGCGATTTTAGACTCTCACGTGACCACCTTTGTGTCTTCGATGATTCTCTTCTACTTAGGGACCGGAGAGGTGAAAGGGTTTGCTCTGACCCTCATGATTGGTACCATCATTTCGTTGTTTACCGCGGTTTCCGTCACCGGTGTCCTGATACGGTGGGTCGCCGATGCGGGTTGGGCTAAGGTACGCCAGGTATTTGTGGGATAACGTCTAAGGAAGAGAGAGGGATTAGGAATGCGCTTTCACTTTCGTTTCATTCCGCATTGGAAGACCTGGTTTGTCGTATCGGGCATTCTGGTTGTCCTGACATTAGGCGCTTTCTTCGTGCGCGGTTTGAACTATGGTATTGACTTCACGGGGGGAAGTCAACTGAACTTGAAATTCAATCAAACGGTTACCACCACCCTCGTGAAGTCGGTATTGGATCGAAACCACTTAGGGGGAAGCACGGTGGTGTATCTGGGCACCGGACACCACAACGTTCTCATTACGACCCCTACCATTAGTGAACATCAGCGGGGAACCTTGCTGACCCAGTTCCATAAGCACATCGGTGCCTTTCAAGAAATATCGACGACGCGGGTGTCCTCGATCATTGGCAAACAGACCGAACAGCGGGCATTACTGGCCGTAGCGTTGGCTATCGTGGGAATTATTCTTTATATCACGATTCGGTTTGAATGGAAGTTTGCCGTATCCGGGATTATTGCCATGGTCCATGATGTGGTGATTACGGTGGGATTAATTGCGCTCATCCACATTCAACTTACCCAGTACTTTATTATGGCGGTATTAACGATTTTCGGATACTCCATTACCGACAAGATTATTGTGTTCGACCGGATTCGTGAAAACTTGCATAAAAAGCAAAGGAACGATCCGTTGGACGAACTGGTTAACACGAGCCTAAACCAAGTGCTGGTTCGATCGATTAACACGTCGACTACGGTTGCCATTGCCCTCTTAGCCCTCTTGTTATTTGCGGGTACCAGCATTCGGGACTTTGCGTTAACGATGTTGATCGGAGTTATTGTGGGCACCTATTCGTCCATTTTTCTGGCGAGTCCTATTTGGTGGCGCTGGAATCTCCAAGGCCACGGTGGCAAGAAGCGGCCAAAGCCAGCGACCTCTCCCCGGGTTTAATCGCCCGGGGATTTTTTAGCCGAACGGGTACCCTAAGAAGGGGGTGACGATCGGTGATTTTGCGACATTGCGGACCGGAAGACGAATGGTATTTAGTACAACAAGAATGCCGACACGTTTGGAAACGTTCATGGGCGATGGCCTGCGAGTGGCGCCTGGTGAGCTTGGAGGTCGAGCGCCACGTCACACTCGGTAATGGTCAATGATGGTAGCATGGGAGCTGGCGTTGGCTTGGATAGCGTGGGCCGCGAGTGCGGTGAACGATTGGCCATGGACAGTGGTGGTGCTTGGGTTCGTATGGTTATCGGGATGGGGACGGTGGCCACGCTCGCCGTGGCTCTTTGGCGTCGAATTGGTGACCGTCGTGGCAGTCGAAGGCTTATTGCATCGCAAAACACCGCTAAGGCCCGTAGCGCGCTCGTATCGGCGGGTGGTGATGGAATCGATGACCCTATTGTGGTTGTCGTTTTTGTTAGGAGCCCTAGGAGGCTTGGTGGCGTGGGAAGGAACCGTAGGGTTTGATGCAGCCTCTCGGGCCCGAGGATTCCTGTCGGGTTTTATCCAACGGGCCACATTACGCGGAACACGACTCGTTCTGGGCCTGTTGCTCTTGATGTTGACGCCCCTAGGGTTTCGATAAGCAGATCACCCTGATACAATCAGCTAGTGAGCCGTAAGCGCTCGGTAATGTGGTGAGACACGATATGGCAAGCGAAGAGCATAAGGGGCGGGCAGAATCCCGTAGTGCCTGGTGGGGCGCCTTTGGCAATTTCGCGCTCACGGTACTAAAGATCGCGGTGGGTATTGTCGGCCATTCTCGTGCCCTAATCGCCGACGGGGTTCATTCCGGCGCGGACCTCGTCTCATCACTGGTCGTGGTGGTAGGACTTAAAGTCTCCCGCATCCCTCCCGACGAGGGACACAACTACGGGCACGCCAAAGCCGAAGCCGTAGCGCAAAAAGTGGTAGCCCTGTTTCTGATTCTTGCAGGATTTGAACTGGGTGATAATGCCGTCAGGGCATTTGGCCACCCGACGGTAGTGCGGCCTAGTGGGGTAACCCTGGCGGTCGCTGGTGTTGTCGTGGTCATGAAACTTCTGATGTATGTGAGGCAGCGTAAGGTGGCGTTAGCCACCGGAAGTCACAGCCTCATGGCTCAGGCCCTTGACAGCCGGATGGACGTGATCTCTTCTTTGGTCGCCACAGCCGCCATCGTGGGTGCCATGGCAGGGGTCCCCCACTTTGATGCGATTGGCGCGTTGGTGGTGGCTGCGTTGGTAGCGTGGCTCGGGATCGAGATCTTTTCGCAGGCGGCCAACGATCTCATGGATCGGGCGGCCGATCCCGACCAAGTCAATCGGATCATTGAGGTGGCATTGGATGACGCGGAGGTTCTTCTCGTCAATGAATTACGAACGCGGGTTTCAGGAACGCGGATTTTGGTCGATGTGGAAATTGAAGTGTCTAGGACCCTATCCCTGATTGATGCGCACCAGATAGCGCATCGGGTTAAGACCCGCATAATGCAACTACCACGGGTTCAAGATGTTATGGTCCAAGTAAATCCGGCATCATCGCCCAAAGAGACGTAGGTGGCCAAGGGGGCAATGTATTGAAAGTCTTGCGGTACCCGGTGTGGTCGCCGAGCAACCAGGAAGAAAGCAGCCAATTATTGACGTTCATTCAAGAAAGTGGCTTGTCGCCGATTACAGCGACGGTGCTTTGGAGACGAGGAATTCGGAGCATAGATGCCTATGAGGATTTGGTTTCCCCGGATGTGCTGTTGTCTCAGCCCGGAGATCTACCCGATATGCAGGCGTGCCTTGAGGGCATCCGTCAAGCCCGTCGTGACAATCAACGGGTCCGCATCTATGGCGATTATGATGCGGACGGTGTGACGGCTACCGCCGTGATGTTTGAAGGCTTAAGGGCCTATGGAATCCAGAATCTTGACTATTATATTCCTAATCGTTTTGACGAAGGCTATGGACTTAATCGTGAGGCGGTCCAAAAGGCCGCTGACGATGGCATTTCATGGCTCATTACCGTGGATTGTGGATCGAGTTCACCGGACTCGGCGAAGTTGGCGCAAAGCCTCGGCATAGAACTCATCATCACAGATCATCATGGTCTTCCCGCGACGTGGCCAGTGGCTCGCGCCTTGGTTAATCCCGAGCGCATGCAGATCCCAAATCGGTTTTCAGGTGCCGGGGTGGCCCTGCAAGTGATTCGGGGCCTATTGAAAGAATCTACCCCTCCGTGGTGCGTCGCCGTAGCGGCCATTGGTACGGTGGCCGACGTGGTGCCCTTACGCGGCGACAATCGGCGGTTGGTAGCACAGGGACTGCAAATCCTAAGGTCCGGCGCGGTTGCAGGGGTGAACGCTCTTATGGCGTCAAAAAGACGTGACGTGTCGACGATAGGAGCCGTCGATTTGGGGTTTCTGATTGGCCCGCATCTGAACGCAGCGGGTCGGATGGGGGACGCCCACCTTGCCGTTTCTTTGTTACTATCCACCCAGCAGGATGATAGCGACCGACTGGCCGGGGAACTCGTGACACTGAATCAACAGCGCCGGACAATTGAGCAAAATACGACGAGTGAGGCGTTTGACCAACTCGCAGAAGACCAGGCTCGGGGTTTGAACCCATTTGTGGTGGTGGCGGGTGACGGTTGGCATCACGGGGTGATCGGGATCGTGGCTTCGCGTCTCAAAGAGGCATTGAGGCGTCCGGTGGCGGTGATCGGGTGGGAGGATGGTCAGGGGAAAGGGTCGGCCCGGGGCCTGGACGGCCTTAATTTATTAGCACACATGCGCCGCCATGAAGATCTTTTTACCAAACTTGGAGGGCATAAAGGCGCAGCGGGTTTTAGCCTTTTGCGTCA
>JAJYPK010000091.1 GCA_021795465.1 Bacillota bacterium | reverse complement strand
CCACCGGGGACTTTTTCGCGAAGCACCTCAAGGTCGTGGATTTTCGGGGGGTATCGCCTGCGGCCGCGTATAGAGACTTCAAGGCTTTCTCCGCCGCTTGTTGGGTATGAAAACAAGAGGTTGATGCCTGACCTGGAATCTGGCTCAGGACCCGAACTGAAGATACCGTTTTGGTGCCCCTCATATGCCGCATCGTCAAATCTTTTGGAACATGAATGGCGACGGAATCCCTGCGGAGGCTCTTGTGCACTCGCTAGCGGAAAGTGGCACGGTCCATAATCGATGATTATTACAAGAAAAAATGATAATAGCCCAGGCTGACGATCATAGACGCCCACGATATCAGAGAAAAAACCGCGACTATCCGCTTTTCAGTCCACCCATACTTTAGCCCAAAATGATAATGGATAGGAGCCATTCGAAAAATGCGCTTCCTCGTTCGTTTGTAGTAGGCGACTTGAATCATCACCGAGATAATTTCGGCAAAGTAAATGATGAAGAGAATGGGCACCAGAATTTCAACCTTTTCCATAATTGCGAGAGTTACTAGGGAACCGCCGATGGCCATGGAGCCAGTGTCGCCCATGATAAGCTTGGCGGGGTACGCATTAAAGATCAAGAACCCGACTAAGCACGCGACCATAATGAGGCAAAACAACTGCACACTGAAGCTCTGGGCAATCAAAAAGAAGAACACGTAGTTGGGAATCGCGACGGCCGACAGGAGGCCGTCTAATCCGTCCGTAAAATTAATCGCGTTGGTGGAACCAACGATGAGTAGTAGCGCCACGACACTAAAAGAAATTAGGCCAAGATGAACGCTATAGGTTTTGAATAAGGGGATCGAAAAATTGATCCAAGCCTGGCCATAGAGGTAATAGAGGCTCACCATAGCTACAACAAATTGTAACACGAGCTTGGTGCGGCTGGAGATTCCGGCAGGGTCTTTGAGTAGGGCTTTCTTAGCGTCATCGAGAAAGCCGATGACGCTATACGCGGCAAAAACGATCGCAAGAAAATAGGAAGTGTGAGTCGCCATTAATAACACAGTCACCAGCATCCCCAGGAGAAACACCGTGCCTCCCATCAACGGAGTGCCCTTCTTGAGCTGTTGATCCGGGGGTAATTCGGCCCGGATCGGCTGCACCAGATCCATGGCCCTTAAGAGGCGAATTTGAAAGGGCAATACGCTAATGATCAAGACAAAGGTCCCAATAGTGATGTACCAAATCGCCATCGTTCACTCACCTCGACGTCCCGAAAGGGAGTAGTCACAGCGAGAATCTCGTCCCTAAACTTCGTCGGCAACCGCCACATGAACCAAACAAATTGAGATGGCCGACCATCCCGAAACGGGGCTTGTCCTTGCCTAGATCTATCTTATCAGATGCGCCGAAAAACCCCTTCTTTTAGCGATAGGGATATAAGTTGTCTACAAGGGCGGGTTGTCTGGCATATCCGCGTTGCCGCAGTTTGGGTTGCTCCATTATATTGACTTCATTCTTTCGGTGGCGGTGGTGTCAGGAGCAGTGGGGGGAGTGGGTGGATCGGGTCAGGCATTGGTGCGAGATTTTGAGACCGGGCATCTGTCAAAATTGGCATCAACCCCTGTGTCGCGCTATGCGCTAGTGGTCGTCCCGATGTTGAGCGGCATGATCCAATTGCTGGCGCAAACGCTGACCATTCTCTTTGTGGCCATGGGTATGGGGCTCGATATTCCGCCCGGTGCTACCGGATTTTTGCCTCTGATGGCATTCGCGGCCGGATGAGGTCTTGCTTTCTCGGGTTACGCCGTCGCGGTGGCGCTTCGGACCCGTAACGGTCGAGCAGCCCAAGCGGCCACGTTTATGGTTGTCCCGTTACTGTTTTTGAGCGATACCTTTGTTCCGATGAGTCTCATCCAGGCGCGTTGGATGCGAATCTTGGTCAATACCAATCCGACCACATATATTTTTAATGCGATGCCGGCGCTACTGAAGACGAGGGTACCTGCGCCAGCCGCATGGGACGGCATCATCGCGATGACCCTGAGTTGGGCCTTCGTCAGTGCTCGCAAAAGTCTTCAAGCACGGCCCTTAGGATCAGTTCCCGGCTCTTTGAGACTAAATGACGTCATGACTGTAGCCTATTCCTCAGCGAGATCGGAACGTTGGTGGAGGATGTCCTCATGGTGTTCAAAATGGGGGAGATTCGGGCCCGGGATCCTTCTGAAGCGCTACTAACTGGTCCCTCCAGTGACTCTCTTGTTGTTCGGGGAGCAAGTCGCCCCATCCGTTTTGTCGCCAATAATCGCGGCCCGGCAACCGACTCCGTTGACTCACGACCAGTGCCGTTAAATCTGCTCGACGATGGTCATGACACCATATTTGGATTACATCCAAAACTTGGGGAACATCATGGAGTGGGTGGAGACCGCCCAACGCATGACCCAGATCGCCATACGTCAGAGTCTCTTGTTTCATGGCGCGGGAACGGAGAATGGCCCATGCCTTGCGGGCCTCCGCCCGATAGTCGATGCCGCCGGCAGTGGGACGGGGACGCCACAGGATCCCCGCTACGGCTTGCGCAGGGACCCATACCCAAAGATCTTCCGTGGTGGCCGATTCGAGGGTTCGCGCGAAACCTTCGTCCCATCCCACGACCTCTCGTAACGCCGTTAAGATCGCCCTTCGGGAACTCCGTTGGGAATCGCCGGACCCCGGAATGTGCATGTGCCATCCAGAAGGGCTGGCTTCAAGGTCAACCGTCAAGGGCATGGCGTGGTAATGAAACCACACCTGGGCGGGACCGGCCGGGCGTCCCGTGAGATGTTTGGTCAGAGCTTCCGTGAGTACGCTGGATAAACTCTCCCGGCCAGATTCCCGTTCCGCTTGGTCCCACAGCGCTTCATCACCTTCACGAATGTAGATGGTTTTCTTCTTGGCCGTGCTGCACCGCCCCTTGATGGTCTCTAATCTCGAGATCTTGCATCATCTTATCATAGCGGACGACATCATGATCCCAATAGGCGCGCGGCATAAAGGTAATGATCGTGAATCGACCATGTTTTTTCTTGTCACGGATGCCGCCTATCACCCAATCCTCGTCGCCCCAATGCTCGTTTCGGGCCCACCGACCTAAATAACGGGCGCCCTGAAACCACAAGCGACACTGCTGAGGGGTCCACTCCGCCCGTTCAGAGGCGCGCATGAACGCGTGATGGGACCAGGATACGTGCAACGGTTTGGTGCGCCGATCACGGATTAGACGTCGACCCAATCGGCTAGTAGTCCGCGAATAGGCCACGCTATTCCAATCCATACGAATCTCTCTCCTTTTCAGATCTCTGGGGGCTCTTGGCATTCGTGGTGGAAAAACCACGGAGACCCGGTTCTCATCCCAAGAGCCCTTGGGGCCTCAGAATTCTGGCGGACATCGCTAACACGTCCAGCGTGATACGGTTTCTCGATTGTTTGGAGGATCTGGAGCTCAGCGCGGGATCTTGGAGCTGCCACGTTCCGCGTCCCAAATGGCGTAGTCTAACGCACGCGCCGTCAGGAGAGGATAATCGGCTTGGAGGATCAACGCCACATCCTGCAGCAATGAAATGGCATCGGGGGTCGATACTGTCGATAGTCCGAGAATGCGGGCGAGAAAATTTACGATGTGGCGGTCGGGTTTAATCATATGGTCGGATCCGGTGAGCATCCAAAAGTAACTCAGAGCAATCCCCGATCCTTGTCCAGGGATTTTTATAAATTCGGTCTCAAATGTCTGATCCTGGATCAGCCGGGGGATATCTTGGAAATAGTGGGTCTGGTGGCGGTCGAGCAATTCTGCGGCTCGGCGGATGGCTTCGGCTTTAAGAATGCCGCTACGACTAGAGGTTCGCTGCCGATTCTGGTATACCGTGCTCGCCATGTGCTCGAGCCCCCACATATCGTACTGCTGTAGCAGGTGAGACAGGGGCTCTTGCTGTTCGGTAGGGGGCCTGGTGCTAAAAGATTCGTGATAGGGTGAGAGAGCCTGGTGACGCGCGTACCGAAGGACGGTGTCGTGAGTTCCCTCATAGTGGACTCCGATCGAGTAGATCGCATCGATGAGCGCGAGGCTTAGATGGGCATAGCGATATTCGTTGGGTAAGGTGATCGGGTATTGGTCCGCCACGAGAGGGCGCACTGCAGAAGCCACCAAGGCTCTCGAACGAGATGCATGGATCATGCTAAAAACCTCCTTTATGGGATCAGGAAAATTTTATTCGTGCGAAGCAATCAACGCAGTGAACACCGTCATAAAGAACACAAACACCACCGCATAAAACGCCAAGATTAGAACCCATTTCAAAACCCAAATCGTCGCGCGAAAAGTTAGGCGTGTGAGTTCCCAGATCAAAGTTAAAAGAGCCACGAAAACCGAGGAGTCCTTTACGGGAGCTATCGGTTCCCAATAGACGGTGGCATTACGCTCATAGCGGGGCTCAAAGACGATTTCATCCGGATAATTCTCCTCAGGCGGGACTTTTCGCATGAGACACCTCCTTCGCTGTGTTACATGTGTATCATATACTGCTATAAAACATGATGTCAATAACTACCAAATAAATTTCACGACAGCGACCTGCTAGTTAAATGGCCACCGCATCGGGTTGCATCACCGAGCATTCGACGCGATACTCCCTACATAGATGTGACCTAGTTGGAAGGCTTTAACATGTCGGGAAAGTTGAACATATCCTCGGGATCGCCTTGGGAGTCGCAGGTGGGCTATAGCCGTCTGGTGTGGGTGGGACACCATATTAAGACATACATCACCACAAGGTGACCCCCAGTGACGATCCGGACGCCCCCAGGTCTTTCATTGGATCAACACGGTGATCCGTCCTGGGCGCGCCCGACGTCAACTTTATCTCGAAGAGTTCAGCTATCGCTTCAATCGTCGTCATCTCGGGACCCCGATCGCAGATCGACTCTTGGCCACCTGCATCCAGGCAGAACCGTATCCGTACGGGGCCCGAGGGATTCCTCACCCTTATTTATCGATCGAAACATATGCTATACATGGTATACAAATAGACAATCCCGTGCATTTTTTTGTGGTTACGACCCCCCACCATGGTGCTCAGCCTTGGTGCGGCCGCAGCAATTCCCCAGGAGTTCTTTTCCCATCGCTACCTCGGTATTTCATCTGTTAATCCATTGTATACGCGCTAAGTAGGTACTCCCTCCCTACAACCTGATGTATGTCGGCCTTTGGGCCGGCTTGGCCTTATCTCCCATCCCGAGGCATTCGCTGATCCGAAAAGTCCTGCTTAGGGGTTGAGAAAAAACCACCGGGGCGCCGGGGTCTTGTATTTCATGCAAGCTGTGGTGGGGTTCACTTCGAGGTATCGAGTACTAAAGGGTGAGGTGGCGGCCGTTTTTGGGGAGCGTTGCCCCGTGGGGCTTTAACCGGTAGGGATGGTTAATTCGAGACCCGTTCATGCGTCGCACAGGATCGTTCCGGCGTCACCGATATGAAGATCCCGATAGCGGCCACCATTTCACCGATGGTGGCACCGATCATCATCGGTCGGACCCCGAACCTATGGGCTAGCACTCCCCCGATAATGATGGCGGCAATCATGGCCCCGCTCTGAAAAGGGCGCACAACCGCTTGCACGCGCCCCATGCGTTCAATCGGAATTTCATCTTGCCAATAGGTGCCGTACCCCATACTGAAAAGGGCCTGGAAAATGCCCAGCCCGATTAAACTAGCAGCCGCTTCGGCGGGTGTATGCGAAAAAGCATATGCCACATATCCGCCGGCAGCCAGAACACCCCCCACCCGGAGAAACTGGCGGTACGGTATTCGCTTGGAAAATATCGCAGCGCCGATCGACCCGAATACGAATCCGACACCGGTGACGGTGACCAGCATTCCATAACCCGTTCCCCCTAAACGCAAAATGCGGTTGGTAAACACTACTTCTTGGGCATCGGCAGTCGCGATCATGGCCATCATGAAGACGTTGAAGACCAAAACCCGTTGGACGGACTTCCTCCGATAGAAGAATTCTTGAACCGCACGCCAATCGGCACGCAGACGCATACTGAACCGTGTGGGCGCCTCGTCGACCCCTCTCAGCAATTGATGAGTCATCAGTCGTGGCAACAACAACCAACTGATACCAGACAGCACGAATGTGGCGGAATCCATCCAGACGGCAGTGGACGGGGTTCCCCGTAATAGTAACGCTCCGCCGATAGCGGGACCGAGAATGAGGGCCCCACGCCGTGAAAATCCACTCCAAGCATTGTACTGGGGCCGCGAAGATTCGGGAATCAGCCAAGTACTATACGGGTTTAAGGCCGAAGAGAAAAAGTCGCCAGCGACTGCCACCACAAACATATCCACAAACATACCGGCTATCGAGAGAAATGGTAACACCAGAAGAGCCAGCCCACGTACTGCATCCGTAATCCATAAGATCCTCCGTTTTTCCCATCGGTCCGTCCAGGTTCCTATAAAGGGACCCACCAAAATCCCGGGTACCAAAGGGATAAGCCAAATGGCCGCCACCGCAATCGGGGACCGCGTTCGCTCCAAAACCCATACATTGATGGCAATGAGGTAGGCGAAATCCCCGAGTGCAGACACGCCACGCCCCACCAGCAAAATTAACAGGGTTCCGGTCAGACGAGTCCCACGCTTGGGTGCTGGCATTAGGGTCATTCCTCTCACATTCCTATGGGGATAACTGGATCTTGTATTCATCTTATGCTCTGGTTGTGATTCACGCTAGTCATACCATTTGAACGGTCGTTGTAGCTTAGGGACCGTACCCATATAATTTTCACGCACTCCCATGAATTCACCCTCTTCGCCACCAACCCTCTCATCGTGAGTTCGCGGTCACAAGGCGTGGTACACTGACGACGGAACGGTCTTGAACTTGAACTAACGGATAGGTTAACTGAAACGCATACGGAGGTATTGGTATTATGGATATGGGCGTCCTTACGTTCCGCGAGGCAACAGAAGAAGACCTGGAAACGGTCGTGTACATGCTTTCTGACGACAGTTTAGGTAGTACCAGAGAGCGTTATGCGCATCTTCTTCCCGACAGCTATCTCAAAGCCTTTCACGCTATTAAATCAGATCCAAACATTGAACTCATTGTAGCTTGTGATGGAGACCGTATCGTTGGAGTCCAACAAGTGACATTTACCCCTCATATGACCTACCAAGGTGGTTGGCGAGCAACGATTGAAGGTGTTCGTACTACCTCATCGGAACGGGGTAAAGGTGTGGGTCGTCAACTCATTGGTTGGGCTATTCAACGTGCCAAAGAACGAGGCTGCCATGTGGTTCAATTGACGACGGATAAAAGGCGTATAGATGCCTTGCGGTTTTATGAACGAATGGGATTTAAGGCGTCTCATGAGGGATTAAAATTGCACCTTTAAAACAATGTGCTGCTATTAGCGCGTCTCGATGGGACGTCAGCCGTTTCGGGACGTGCGGAATTGGAATGCCTGGCATCGTCCACGGCCGTTCGCATGGGGAACGGATTCATCGCATCTCCTCCTCGCCTCCCCCGTTCTTTCACCAATCCACTACCCCATTAGCCCTATAGATAGATAATCCGCTCGGACGGTATGCCCGAAAGGCTAAAAATCAATACATTAAAGTCGCCAATACTGACACTGAAGAAATGTAAAACAATTGCATGCCTATTGGTCCGTTTGACGAATACGAGCAGAACGGCACGGTTCGACACCCAAGTTGAGGAAACGGTCGTAAGAGGTTATATTATGCTAGATAGCGACAGAGCCGTGGCACCCCATGCGTACAGGAGGATTTTGTGTGACACATGTCTCGCCCGTCAATGAAGGAAACACGTTCGTCCGGGGCGCACGTCGTTGGGCGTCTCGGATCGTCGGTGCGGACCCAATCTTTTTTGTGCTGTCGATACTATGGGGAGCCTTTTTGATTCGACTGGAAATCATCCGCTATACCCATGGTTTTGCCACCGCTTTTGACCTAGGCAGTACTGCGCAAAGCCTTTATTTAATTAGCCATGGGCACTGGTTGGCGTTTAATACATTTTTAAACAAACCGACCCTACTTGACATCGATTCATTCAGTCTCTATCTCCTCGCTTGGCCCTTTAGATTTTTAGGCGGTATATACTTCCTGTTAACACTGCAGGTTGCCACCCTGATCATTTTTGCGCGCGCGACCTACGATTACATCTTGCACCGTGCCACTAGCCGCGGTGCGGCATGGTTATTTGGCATCTTAGCTCTGATTTCTCCGGCACTGGTCGGGGGCATCATGTTTGATTTTCATGTGGACTTCATTGTTCTCCTCGGCTTATCCATCGCTCTGTTATCGACCTTGCGCGATAATCGGACGGGATTCTTTATCGGAGTCACGTTGGCGTTACTGTCGAAAAATACCGCCGCTCTCCCTATCGGAGCTTGGGCCCTCATCGAGCTAATTCTTGGTCAGGTATTTTCTCGCCGGATTTGGTTGATCACAGGCATTCTGTCCGTCACGGTATTCATGTTTGATGAGGAGGTACTACCCAGAATTTTCGGTTCCCTCGGCCCCTCACACTTAGCCGTGTTTTCTCAATATGGAAACTCCGGCATAGCGATCGCGACGAACCTAGTGGGGCACCCTGCCATATTAGCAGGAGTTATTATGATCCACTCGCATTATCTTGTAGAAATGGCCGGTTCATGGGGATTTATGCCACTGGTTTCTGGACTCTATGTACTGCCCTTCATGACTCTAATCATGTTGAACGATCTATCAAGCAATCCTACTCTGCGCTCGCTCGCAACGCAGTACTCCGTGATTATTGTGTTTTTCGGCGTCCTTGCTACGGGTCACACTCTATCTTTCAAATCTACTGCAAGTAAATTTAGCATGTGGATTGGGGGACTAATCGGCCTTGCGATCAGCATTTTTTTGCTGAAAGGTTTATGGTCCACGGTGATCGTGCCACAAATCGGGTATAATCCTCCGGCCGCCGCAGAATTTCAGATGGCTAAACGCCTAAATCGTCAATCCAATACCACCGTGTGGACCACTAATCATCTCGGCGCCTTAGCTTATCCTCGGGCCGTTGTCGGCAGTGATGCTTTCGAAAGTATTGATGTGTTGTGGCAACAACGGAAGCGTTTGGCACCCGGTAGTCCCATTGTGCTGTTCATGCCGCGCGGCGACGCAAATTTGGTCGTCAATGAGACCGTATGGCAAGCACTCATGCATAACTATCATATTACGGATCTCAATGCCGTGGCTATCAGTCTTAAAGGCATTAGGACATTTCCAGCCTACGGCCAATTCGCGTATCAATCTGCAACTTCTGAAAGTGCATTTCACCCACTTATTCCGGCCTATCTGCCCGCAGTGCTCGCTAATGTTACATCCTCGAAGGTTAGCCATTCGGGATGGCTAACTGCATCGAAGCCGGGCGCGATCGCTATGGGTCTCCCTATCGCGCTACCAAGCGGGTCATATCGCTTCACTTTTGTGGTGGAAGCAGGCGCTCGGGTTCGCGGGTCCGTGGTGTCGATTCTATCTCAGAAAACTCATCAGGTGCTGGCTCAGCAAACGATCACCGGTAAAAACACTCGAGTCGTCATCTCGTGGCACAACACCCACAATCGCTGGGTTACATCAGAGGTCCGTTGGAATGGCATCGGAACACTCCGGTATTTCGGCCTCATAGTCAAGAAAGTTGGAACTCACTCATGAAAATCTCGGTGGTAGTGCCAGTGTTCAATGAAGCACTTGGAATTGAAGAGTTCATGAAGACATTGCAAGCGACAATGGATTCACTCAAAATACGTTGGGATGTGTTGTTTGTGGATGATGGCAGTGACGATGACTCCTGGCAAATCATCCAACGGTTGATCCGCCGTCACCCTGTTGCGCGAGGCATCCAACTCTCTCGTAACTTTGGCCATCAAATTGCTTTGTCTGCTGGATTAGAGCATGCGGATGGCGATGCGGTGATTACGATGGACGCAGACTTGCAACATCCTCCCCAATTGATCCCCGAGCTGGTGACAAAATGGCAAGAGGGATGGGAAGTGGTGAACACCGTCCGGGCTGACACCCGTACAACAGGCTGGTTTAAACGCCGAACCTCAGCGCTCTTCTATCGGTTCATTAATAAAATTTCTGACGTTCCCATCACGGCTGGTGCTGCCGACTTTCGGTTATTAGACCGCAAAGCCATCACTGCACTATTGTCCATGCCGGAACGTAACCGCTTCTTGCGAGGAATGGTCAGTTGGATCGGTTTTCGCCAGGCGTTCGTATGCTATGAACCCGGGACACGAACGGCGGGACAATCCAAGTATACGCTCAAAAAAATGTTGCACCTGGGGATTGATGGACTTACATCGTTTTCCTTGGGCCCGCTACGCTCAGCATTGCTCCTGGGTGCAGTCAGTATAATCCTTGCGCTCCTTTACGCTATCTACGTGCTTTGGGTTAAGATAGCTACAAACACTGCGGAGCCGGGATGGACCTCTATTATTGGTGTCGTATTGTTTTTTGGAGGAGTTCAGCTAGTTAGTTTAGGCATATTCGGCGAGTACTTGGGCCAAATCTTTGGGGAAACTAAACGTCGCCCTTTATACATTATTCGCCAAACTGCGGGAACGGTCCCTGATCCCGTGCGAAAGGAGAACCTATGAGTCTCAGCCACTGGTTATTATTTGTCTTCTACGCCATGATGTCCACGCTTGCATTGCTCCTCATGAAATCCGGTTTGTCTAGCCCATCCTTTCATGTACAGTTTCACCCCACGGTTTCCCTTTCCTTTAATTATCGTTTGATTTTAGGAATTATTCTCTACATCGCCAGCTTTTTAACCTGGCTTCTCATTATACGACATGCGTCAGTAGTCATCGCCTATCCTCTGAGTATTGGACTTATCCAACTATTTCTGATGGTGGGATCGCATCTCATCTTCCACAGTAGATTAACCTTAGTCACAATAGTCGGATCCATCTTGGTCTTAGCCGGAGTTGTACTCCTATCAATGAGCACGGTTTAGTACGATAGCTCTGTGTGTATCACAACGTGCCCCGAACTACAAACCCGCAGCCGTGGCTGGTGTCTCCTCCCCCCGCCCAGCGTCCCGATGTGGCGCCAGCCGTTCCGGGACGCTGGGCGGGGGGTGCAGTCGTAGGGTTCCTAGAACGGCGGATCTGTGAGGTTGTACCTGTCGAGATGTCGCATGGTGTCGAAAATCTGACAGGCTACCGATACAGCTAGGGCGGCAGCATGAGTCCTGCCGCATCGCGTCTAATTCCGCATGACATCGCCATTTTCATATGTCTAGTGCCTTGATTGGTGCACAGGAGCCGCTCACCGGGCCCGGGGGCTGAGGCCATTTCACCCAACGGTATACGGAAACCTACACCCGTATTGACCCACACAGGCAAATGAATCGTTACGAGGTTTTTGTCGACTGTAGAAGTGAGAAGTCCCAGAACTTTATCTTTTCTGGTTATACTTACCAAGAAATTACATAGTTTGTGATTTATTGCAAATATGGCTGTGAAAGTTAATCGAGCGTTCCACGATATACTATGATATGCTATAATAAAGTATTATAATATCCCGTAGCCTACCTTAATTTTATTAGTGAGAGATATTCTTATAGTATGATATTGTTTGTTTAATGAGGAGGCAGGCCGCAATGCGGCTAATTAATAAGGTTTCCATGATGTCTGGTATTGTAGGAATATTGGCCTTAGGAGGGACCGCTGTCTATGCAGCCGGGCTTGGATACTCTCCGAGTGCCACAACGGCACCGTTCGGCACTTCTGGCGGATTCACACAAGTTGTTACGGCCAAAAGCGTTTCGCCAACGGCCACAACCAGCACGAATATTGCCGTAACTGTGGATAATGGCTTCTATTACGGTGGTCGTGCAGCCGGGAACTTTTTCCGTTCCCGCGCAGGTCGTGGTCAGCGCTCCGGTATTGAACCAAGTGACGTCGTCTTTATCCTCACAGGATTTTGCGGGGTACTCAGCCATCGCAGGCTTGGGTGTGAATGTCATCAATACGTCAGGACAACCGATTGCGGGTACATTTCTCAAGCCAATCAATCTAACGATCCATACCTCGGTGATTAAATCAGGGGATAAAGTCGTGGAATGGAACGCGCACAGTACGTTTTCTACCGTAACGTCTGCCACCATGGGTAATGACGTGGCGTCTTGGAGCTTTCAGCAAGATCTGGCTTTTGCCGTGGTAGCTCCCCCAACTCTTGTGTCCGGGGCCACGACACCCGTGACAGGGAAATCTTTCATGGCAGATGCTTGCGGGTCTCGGGCTTATCATTGGTGGCATGCTTGTCATCACCCAAACTTAATGACAAAGGGAGAACGTATGCAATGTTAAATGGTCAGCGCATTGCGGTGGTCATGCCAGCTTATAACGCAGAAACCACTCTAAAACGGACAGTGCAAGAAATCGACCGGGAAATTATTGATGATATTCTATTGGTGGACGATTATAGTTCTGATGGTACAGTGAGCGAAGCCACCCGTTTAGGCCTTCCCGTAATTCAACACACGATTAATAAAGGGTACGGCGGCAATCAAAAAACTTGCTACAAGGCGGCGCTAGACCGCGGTGCTGACGTGGTGATTATTCTGCACCCTGATTACCAATACACGCCCCAATTGCTGGTCGCTATGGCCGGGATGATTGCGTATGGCACCTATAACTGCGTGATGGCTTCTCGAATTCTCGGAAGAGGTCCGCTCAAAGGTGGCATGCCTGTTTATAAATATGTGTTTAATCGGTTCCTTACGCTATTCGAAAATACGTTATTTGGATTAAAATTATCGGAGTATCATTCTGGCTACCGAGCCTATACCCGCGCAGTGCTCGAAACTGTTCCATTTGGCCGTAACTCGAATGATTTTATTTTTGACAACCAGATGATTGCCCAAGTGCTGACAGCGGGATTTCAACTGGGCGAGATTTCTTGCCCGACACGCTACGAACCGGAATCGTCCTCCATCAGTTTTCGCCGCAGTGTCGTGTACGGCATGGGTGTCTTAAAGACCGCAGTGGAATTTCGCTTAGCAAGATGGCGCTTATATTCAGCACCATATCTGAAGATGGATGCTAGGGCGAATGACCACCAAGCGAGTACGCGCACATTGAAAGCCAAATAACGGAAACATAGAGATGCCTATGGACTCCATCCGTCAACCCACAACCTTATCCGTACAGTCCCCTACCCAACGGAGATGTTTGCGCCTATACCTGACGTCACTGTGGACTGCACACTGGCCGGAAATACTATAGTGGTCCCAGAAATCAAGACATTTTAGGAGGCCATCAAGTGTTAGACTCGATACGTTATGCCCAAACAAAAACGCCATACGGCGACCTTCAAGGCAAGTGACTTTAGTGATGCTCAAGGAAGAAAAAACGGTGGCACAAATTGCGTCCGAACACAGCATTCATCCGGGGCAACTCCACCGGTGGAAGCGACAAGCGCCGGAAAACTTCCCCCATCTGTTTACGGAAAGTGCCGCGCTTCGTCAACAAACGCAGGAGCACGAGGACACGTTGACCGCACTTTGTGCCCAAATCGGCAAATTGACCACCCAACTCGAGTGGCTCAAAAAAAAATCTGGCCTCGACCCTCAGTCGCGATGAGCGCGTGGCTCTCATCGATGGGGATCCCGATGGGTTGCCGTTGACCGTTCAGACCGACTTGCCGAAGCTGCGCGCATTACGTTGATGGCGTTCGGAAACGCCAGATGGAAAAGGAAGCGCATCT
>JAJYPK010000090.1 GCA_021795465.1 Bacillota bacterium | reverse complement strand
CCCTTGGGATACATTCGGGACTTCGGTTCCGACTACATTGAAGCGAATGGGATCGCGAGATTGGTGCATGGACCTGCGGGGGATATATTCGGGACTTCGGTTCCGACTACATTGAAGCTATCGCGATGACGGCAATATCCACCGTAGGTGTCCGATACATTCGGGACTTCGGTTCCGACTACATTGAAGGTTCAGTGTGTGGGGCCTCACGAATGGTTCGACGCTACGTTGATCTTATTTCCGTGGCCGCCACATGGTGACCACTGCCCCCGCTTCTATACCGCAGGCCAGCATTAGCGGAGTATCGAAAGTGGGGAAGCTCCTTCGTTCAGGGTGAACACTTCGTGGGGTGAGCCACGCTCGTCGTGGCATGGGTGACTGGGAAACCCATCATAAGGGATATTCGGTATATCAAACTCGGATCTCAAGCTTCCTCTTTTCACCGTACTTCGCGTAAATAAGGTGGGGTGTAGTCATGCGGGACATATAGTTGCCGGATCAGTGCCAACAATCATCATCGTGTCAGCATATGACTTCAACACCGATCCGTGGAATCCCTTGAAAATTGCTGCCTACCGATAACCTCTGCGGACCATGGTGACGTCGACGGTGTGGTGGATCACTATATGTGGCCCACAAACGACCGTTTATGCGACACGTCCAGACGGGTGGCGGTCGATCCCCGAAACTCGCAGAATCGGTGTCGCAAAACCCGTACTGCAATGAATAAATGAACGATCTGCGGCCGCTGTAGTGGGCCATTATTTCGGGTGCGCTATCGTACGACATCATCCACCTCCGTCTCAAGTGGACTCAATGTTTTTGCGCCACACCCGCATGGCCATTGGATCGAGTGGTTCAAGTCTAACGTGACTTTAGCCGGCGTATCTGCTCTCCTCATTGCTTACGCGTCGGACGCGAGGCGATTTAGGGCCCGATACAAGGTCGCCCGAGAGACATGCAATGCCGTGGCTACTTGCTGTGCCGTGGTGTCTGAAGTCTTCAGCAGCTGTTGAGCCATCTTAACTTGATCGAGTGATAGACTCGGTCGGCGGCCGCCGACACGACCTCGCGACCGCGCCGCCGCCAACCCCGCGTTGGTCCGCTCCCGAATCAACGCCCGCTCGAATTCTGCGAGGGCCCCAAAGATATGAAAGATGAGTTGGCCGCCGGGGGTCGTGGTGTCGATCTGTTCTTGGAGACTCCGGAACCCCAGTCCCTTTTCTCTCAACTGCTGGACCACGTGAATAAGATGGGCTAAGGAGCGCCCGAGCCGGTCGAGCTTCCACACGACGAGGACATCCCCCGATCGAGCATACGCCATCGCCGCAGAAAGTCCCGGACGTTCCGTTGTACTACCGGATAGTTCACATCCTCGAATATTTTCCCGCTCCCCGCTGCTTGCAGAGCGTCTTTCTGAAGCGCCATCGTCTGATCCTCCGTGGATACTCGTGCGTAGCTAATGAACACGGGGAAGTATCCATTGCGGAGGGCAATAACCCTCCCATACGCGGTCTAGGGCAACCCACCATCAGTCGGCATGTTGCGGGCAGCGGATTGTGGGGTACTGAGCGACCATGGGCGTTATCTCTTTTCTTCTTGGGGGATCGGTGGTAGAACGCATCGGACTGGCTTCATACCACAACACGCAACTGCGATAGGACTCCCAACGAGGCCGCGTGTCCGGGGGCACGGCTTCTAGCCCGTTTCTCATCGATCACCGGGCACCGCGATTATTGCCCAAGCGCGCGGGGATTTGCTCCATCCGGACCGCCTCTCCCAGAGGGTGGCGACACGCTTTCCCGAGGAGAAGGATCGATTGTTCGTCGACTAGTGGTTCTTGCCCTCGACCATCCTCGAGTTAGAGGCGTTGATGGCGGGGATTGAGGCGGTCGAGGAGGATCCCCGAACTGGTGGGACGGCCGATACTTCACCAGCTTTCCTCCCCGCCGTCAGTCGCGCGACCTTGACTGTTATGCTTCTATGCGCGAAGTCATTCATGGCTGGCGTATCCACCTACAGGCGCACCTCAGCCTGTCCGACCTTGCGGAGGAGTACAACCCCGTCATTCGCGGGTGGCTCCAGTACTACGGCCGGTTCTACCCGTCCCTACTGTACGTCCTTGGGTAGCATCTGGATTGGGTATTGGTCCGCTGGACGGCCGGAAATATCAGCGGCTGAAACGCCATCACCGGCATGCGGCGCAGTGGCTACGGGGCATCAAACAGCGTGACCCACAGTTGTTCGCACACTGGCATCAAATGGAGCGAACGGTGAGATAGGGGAGCCGGATGAGTCGAGAGGTTCATGTCCGGTTCTGGGAGAGCCTCGGGGTGCAATCCCCTGGGGCTACTCGCTCATCAGAACGGAAGGGTCCCCCTTTATCCATTCTTAGCGATACGCTGCGATGCGCCTTTCCACGCGGCTACCAATCCGAGCGATAGCGGCACTGATAACGAGATACTCCACGGCAACCATAAGGTATAAGGGACCGGGTTGTTCGGTGGCATCAGCACCTAGGCGGGCTTGGTACATAATATCTGCATAGCCGATTAGGTACAGCATCGTCGTATTTTTTAATTGCAACACCAAAAAGCTTGTAAGGTTGGGCATCATTGACACGAACGCCTGGGGAATAATCACCTTGCGCAACGTCGTGAAGCGGCTAAGGCCCAGCGCCTTGGCGGCTTCATGCTGCCCTTCGGCCACATCAACGATTCCCGCACGAAAGATTTCCACCGCATATCCCGTACCGTACGCCACCAGCCATATCACGGCCGCCGACAAGGGATTAAGGTCAATACCAAATTGACTCAGCCCAAAATATAAAATAAACAACTGCAGGATGGCCGGCAACCCGCGGATAATTTCCACGTACCAGTAAATCGCCCCACCAACAATGGGTCCCCCATAAATCCGTCCTATGGCTCCCAACGCCCCTAATATGAGCGCCAGAATGGATGACACGACAGTCAACACCACATCCTTTAGGGCGCCTTTGAGGAGAACCCCGGTATACAATGCGACGATGTGAAACATTAGGTTTCGTCACCTCCGTTGGCCACCAAGTCACGGTCGTCATGCGCCATGGGGCTCAGCACACGTCGCAAGAAAGATCGGGCGCGCTCGGTGCGAGGCGCTTCGAGCACTTGGCGGGCAGGTCCTTTTTCCGCGATGCCGCCGTCGGCCATGATCACCACGGTGTCCGCCACATCTTTGGCAAACATCATTTCATGTGTCACCAGCAGCATTGTCATCCCCCCACCGGCTAGCCGTTGGATGAATTCCAATACCTCGCCCACTAGTTCGGGGTCGAGCATCGACGTCGGTTCATCAAACAACATCAATTCCGGTTCCATCGCCAATGCCCGGCAAATTGCCACGCGCTGCTGTTCGCCACCGGAGAGACGTTTGGGAAACGACTGGGCTTTTTGCTGTAATCCTACCATCTTCAGTAAGTTCATTGCCTGGTCCGTGGCGTCTTGGCGTGCAATCTTTTTCACTTGCATTGGGGCGAGAATGATGTTGTCTAGCACGGTTAGGTGAGGAAACAAATTAAACGTCTGAAATACCATCCCCACTTTGCTGTTCAGTTGCTGCAACTCCGCACGGGTGGGCTGGGTCCCGCCTACGAGCACGTGACCTAGCACCTCTATGGATCCGCCATCGAATGCATGCAAGTGATTAATGCATCGGATGAATGTACTCTTGCCAGCACCACTGGGCCCAACGATTGCCACGACTTCGCTCTTTTTCACATCGAGAGAGACACTTTCGAAGATGACGCGCTCGCCAAAGCGCTTCGTGACATTATTTACCCTAACTACGACTTCGTTGGACATTGATTTCCCACCTCGCCAAGACTTTGGATAGAATCAAGTAAAACGCGAAATAAATCATCCCGGCTAACAACAGCATATCCATCGGTTGAAAGGTCGTGGCTGACGCCGCTTGCGCTTGGAACATCAGGTCAGCCACCCCTAACGTAAACACTAAAGACGTGTCTTTGATGAGATTACTTAACTGGTTGGTCGCATTGGGGAGAATTGAGAAAAATGCCTGCGGCAAAATCACCCGCACCATCGTCATACGTCGACCCATTCCGAGTGCTCTAGCCGCTTCGGTTTGTCCACGGTCGACCCCGAGAATTCCTCCTCGAAATATTTCCGCATACAAGGTGGCATAAAAGGCTCCTAGGCTTACGGTTGCCGCGACGGGGCCAGAAAGTTTCAGGCCGACTTGTCCCAAACTGTAGTAGCTTAAAAACAAGAGAACCAGAACCGGAATCGAGCGTACCACTTCGATATAGGTGGTGGCGATAGCCACCATCGGGCGAATGGTGGACAGTCTGGCCAACGCCAGGAGGAACCCCAATATCAAAGCAATCCCTAGAGCAGCGGCGGTGAGTTCGAGCGTTATGCCGACTCCTTTAAGAAATACCGGCAAGTATTGAATCCATAGTTGGACCAGGATCGTCCACCTCCCCCATCGTTGGCTAAATTAAGGATGGTACGTATTGGACGCGGAGGCAATCCCCTGCAAAAACACGGGGCTTGTCATCCCATAGTGGTTGAGAATTTTTTGCTCCTGCCCATTGCTCGCGATCTTTTTCAGATACGCATTCAATTTATTTAAGAACGACTGACTGTAAGCCCCTTTAGGTACTCCATAATACCCTCGGAGACTCGCAATCGGAGGTGCTATAGATGCAGGAACGGCCCCTAGGATCTTGATGTGTAAGGACGGATTTTGCTTTTTCGCCCAAGCAACGTCTGTATCTGGCTGGAAATCCGCGGCTACACGTCCACTAGATAAAGCCAAGAAGCTTTCGCCAATGGATCCATATTGCACGACGTTAGCACCCGGAACCTTATTGGCTTCGGTGACTTCCTCGGATCCCAACACCACGGCAATCTTTTTGCCGGAGAGCTGAGACAGGCTCGTCGAACTAATGGCTGGATTTTGGGAGTTCACCGCCACCACATCGTTGTAGTTCAACATGGGACGACTGAAGGAAATGACTTTAGCGCGCTTAGATGTATAGTAGATATCAATGGTTAAATCGGCTCGTTTACTAGCGACCGCTTGAATGGACGCAGAAAACGGCATCGCATCGATTTTCAACTTCGCCCCGAGGGTTTTCGCAAATCCGCTCAGGATATTAACATCATAGCCCGTCCATTGATGCGTCACGGGATTTTGAAAATCTTCGGGAGCGTACGCCGATTCTGCGATGGTGAGTACGTGAGTCTTCTTTACCTTCGCTAGAAGGGTATTGGAACCACTCGCCGACGCGGTACCACATCCCGCCAGACCGAGTGCCGTCACGCCCACAAGGGCCGCCGGCATCAATTTTCGTAATCCTTTCATATCCGCCCTCTTTTCAGAATATTTTGTGTATAATGCGGTTAACAGAACCGGCATGATCTGCCTTGGTCACATAATAGATGCCTTGGTTATGGTCGATCTATTGGCCAAAACGTATGAAAGAGCGATACCTATTCCTAGACAGTTAGCCACGTCAGCATCCGATTAATCCTCGGCACTTCCTTTGGCATGATATCCCAGGTTGGTATCCATCGATCCTAGCAAACGGGCGGAGAGTTCGAGCAAAAACAAATCATCGGGATTGTCCAAGGCTCTTCCGGTTAAGGTTTCAATTTTGTTGAGGCGATACAACAAGGACTGACGGTGTAAATGGAGGGTACGCGCTGTGAGGCTTACGTTGGTTCGATTAAACAAATACGAGGTGAGGGTATGGACCAAATCGGTACCGTGTTGCAGATCATACTCCAAGAGCGTGCCTAAGGTTTCCTGAACCACTCTCTGAACGCCATCATCTTGCGACAGCTGATGCAGGATCTTCCGGCTTTGTACCCGATCATAGGTGGCTCGATGTCCTACTCCTTCGCGGCGAATCCCCATTTCAAGGGCTCTACGCGCGTTCTGGTAGCTATAGTGAAATCCTTGCACCCCCGGCACCGATTGCGCAATCCCCCATGAGATCACAGCGTGTTCAGCATGCAGTGCCAGCGCGGCTTCAGCCGCATCGACAATTTGATGAATGCGGTCAATCTCCAGTCGTTTGGCCGAAACAAAGTAAGCAATCCATTCACTGCGTTGATAGGTCGTTAATACCGCATAATTTGCCGCACGCGCAGCCGTGGCTAAGGCCTTTTGCACAGTACGGGCGACATATTCTTCCCAGTCTTCGGATGACTGTTGGCGAAATACGGTCTGACTGTACCGATATAGACTATCTAAATTGCCAATTTTCCCGACCACCGTGAGGTAATACTGCGAAATATCGCATCGCGTGGTCCCCGCTTCGGCCAACAGTTCTTCCCAATTTTTAAAGTCCCCTTTGGCCAATTTCCAAACGAAGTCCTCCCGCACCAACGTTTCTGTCGCCTCCATCGCGTCTTCATTGAGGATGGCGACCGAGAGAATTTGTATGACCGGTTCTAAGAACGGAAGGCGCTTCATATCCATTCCCGTTTGACGGCTATCAGGAATGAGGAGAAGGGTACCAAACCAGCGCACCACCGATTGGATCGGCAACAATCCGACCGGGTGTCCATCGATGGACTCAATGGACATGAGAGACTCCAGGAGAGCATGGCCTGTGCGACGCGGGGTGGCAATCATAGGTTTTAGGGATTGGTGATGTTCCATACACCATTCGGTGGTCCTCGAGGATCCATACCAGGTAGCCCGTTGGGAATCAAAAAAGGCACACGGCACTTCCCATAGTTGTTCGATAGTGCTCACAATCAGATCGGTGGGGTCGCGTTGGGCGATGCGATGGAGCATCTGTCGAAGTAAGCTCGCCTCGCCGTCACCGGAATGGTTTATCGCCAGTTCCGACACGACACGCCGGTTAATATCGGCAAATCGTACATTCCATGGAATTTGAATCAAGGGAAAATGTTTTTGCTCCGCCAATGCGACAACGGCATCCGGCACCGAGGTGACATGACGGCCCACAGAGATTGCGAGACCGGCAGCACCTGCCTGAGCAATCTCCTCCACAAACTTCAGGAACAATTCTGGGTCATCCCCGCATCCCAAGCCCGTAGTCAAAACAAATTCATCACGACGAATGAAATCTTCAACCGGAATTTCGATTACCGAGACCCATTCTATGCGTCGCTGTTGGAGCCACGGCCCACCGGCTAACACCTGGGCATCTCTCAGCATATCCAGCGACAATAAATCTCCCACTGTCACGTTAGCCAACCCCCCCGAAGGCAAACGTCTCGCGTAGCCTCTCACTATATTTTGGAGAGATTCGCCGTTCACCACGGGATTTCCTGCCCTCGTGATTATCCCAAAGATTTCCGACCCTGATAGGCGGTAATTGCTTCCAAAGATTGCGTTGCCGACACGTTGCGTCCGGTAAGGAGAGCAACGACCGTCCCTAGGGCAGAGTCTACCGATCGTAAGAGATAGGCAACCGTCACAGCGGCGGCCCCTTCGACCAGCATCCCCTGTTTTACCGCCAAGTATCCCATGGCACGTTGAATCTCCGCTTCGGACACCAACACGATATCGTCCAAGAGTCGGGAAACCATGTCGAACGTCCATCGATTGGCCAGGCCAATCCCGCCTTGAAGGCTATCGGCCAAGGTCGGTACCTCCGGCAGCATAACGGGATGACCCTGTCGAATACTCTCGTGCATGGCCGCCCCGCCTTGCATAGAAATCCCGATAAGGCGACAGGACGGGCGTCGGTGCTTCAAAGTAGCGGCCACCCCGGACGCCAATCCTCCTCCGGACAAGGGAATTAATATGGTATCGACGTCAGGCACCTCTCGAAGAATTTCGACGCCCATTGTGCCTTGACCGGCGATCACCGCCACGTCGTCAAAGGGTTCGATGAGGAGGCGGCCTTCTCCGGTTGAAATATTCTGGGCTGTCTCATAGGCCTCATCTTGACCCTGGCCGCGAATCTCAAGCCGCGCTCCCAGTTCTTGCAACGCTTCCACTTTTGTCTCTGGAACCCGTTCTGAGATGCACACCACGGCCGGCACCCCCAGGGCGCGGCACATGTAAGCCACGGCCAACCCGTGATTTCCCGTCGAATACGTCACGGCTCCCTTTCGGCGTCGCTCTTCGGGAAGCTGTAAGAGGGCATTAGCTGCCCCCCGGATCTTAAAGGCTCCCATGGGTTGGAATTGTTCACATTTGAGCCACACCGGCGATCCCACTTCGCGAGAGAGCGGATCCGAAAAAAGCATAGGGGTCGGGCTCACGTATGTCTGGATCCGGCGAGCGGCCTGACTAATCTCCTGGTCCCACTCGTTCAGTGAACGCGTCGTCATATTCCCCACCTCACCCTATTCGTCTATAAGTTGAAACACACAACTTTTGGTTCGGTCATTGCTTCGGCTGTAAAGGGTACCCCTTCACGACCCAACCCCGATCCTTTCACCCCACCAAATGGCATGGCGTCAATCCGGTAGTCACTGGTGTCGTTAATCATGACACCGCCCACATCGAGTGCCTCAATCGCTTCGAAGGCTTTTTTGATGTTTTGGGTAAAGACGCCGGCTTGAAGGCCGTAATCAACGCGGTTAGCCATCCGAATGGCCTCCGCTAAGCTACGGATCGGGATTAATGAAATGACTGGGCCAAATATTTCTTCTTGCAGCACCAGGGCGTCATCTGGAACCCGATCCAATACCGTCGGCGCATAAAATGTGCCATCGCGATGTCCTCCGGTTAAGACCTCGGCCCCCGCGCGTTTAGCTTGGTCCACCCATTCCTCAATGCGCTGTGCCTCTCTTCGGTTGATAAGAGGTCCCATGTCGGTATTTTTGTCAAGCTTGTCTCCAACGCGAATACCACCAGTACGCGCCACGATCCGATCTTTGACGGATTCGTACACCACCGCTTCAATGAAGACGCGCTGAACCCCGAGACAGTTTTGGCCCGCCGCCCAGAAACCGCCAGACACCGTGGCATCCACGGCCTGTTCTAGATCCGCATCGGCCAAAATGATCGAGGGAGAATTCGATCCGAGTTCCATAGCCAACTTCTTGAGTCCTGCCTGATGCGCAATATAGGTTCCCGTTTTAAGCCCGCCGGTAAAACTAATCATGCGGATCCGCGGGTCGGCCACCAAGATGTCCCCAATTTCATCTGCTTGGCCCGTAATCACGCTCAACATGCCCCCAGGCAATCCCACCTCGAACAGAATTTGAGCGAGATAGAGCGCACTGAGTGGGGTCTCATTGGATGGCTTCAGAATCACGGCGTTTCCGGTCGCGATAGCCGGTCCCAATTTATGTGCGACCAGGTTCAAGGGATCATTAAAGGGCGTAATGGCGGTAATCATCCCGACTGGCCCCCGTTCCCAGTATCCGCGGCGCGACCCATTGCCCGGCATTTGATCGAACCGAATGGTCTCGCCTCCAATCCGACGCGCTTCTTCCGCACTGAGGCGCAGGGTGTCCACACAGCGATGCACCTCTTTACGCGCCTCACGAATCGTCTTGCTACTTTCCTGAGCGATCAAGATGGAAGCCTCTTCTGCTTGGGAGCACAGACGTTCGGCCGCTGCTTGTAAAATTCGCATCCGTTCGTGGGTGGGCAAGCGGCGCGCCGTCTTCGCGCCATCCTCAGCCATTGCCACCGCACGTAAGGCATCCTGACGCGTGGCCATCGGCACGGTGGCCAATACGCGTTCGCTTCCGGGGTCCAGGATCTCTAACGTACGGCCAGTGAGGCATGCCTCTCCCGCCACGTACATGGGCCACTTTTCAATCGCATTCGTTTGAATCATGGTCTCACGTCCTTTCATCAAACATTGTGACGCACCAAGTTCATGCAATCGACCAGTAAGGCGTACCCGGTCTCAAGCCGGCCCGCACCCGGTCCCACGACCGTAACGTCGCCAGAGAGGTCACAATCGAAACTAATCGCATTCATCGCGCCATGGATCGCTGACAAAGGATCGTCCATAGCGAGCGCTTCCGGCGCCACCGAGCCACGCATCCCACTTGCGGTATTTTCTAGTTGGGCGATAAGTTTATAACGACGCCCTTCGGTTTTGGCCTGGGCTATCTGTTGCGGGGTAATCTGGCGGATCCCCGTACGGGCAATCTCCTCGCGAGCGATCCTGGTGCCGAACACCGCGTGCGCCAAGATCTGAAGCTTGTATTGCGCATCGTAACCGTCCACGTCGGCGGTCGGGTCTGCTTCGGCATAGCCCAGTCGCTGGGCTTCACCAAGAGCATCATCAAAAGCCATCCCTTCATCCATCTTGGAAAGGATGAAGTTGCTGGTACCGTTAAGAATGCCGCGAACTTTTCTAATCTCATTGCCGACCAATGTGGTTGCTGCCAACCGTAATACGGGAGTTCCGCTCATGACCGTGCCTTCGAACAAAATGCGCGCCCCGTGCCGCGCGGCCAGAGATTGCAGTTCATCAAAGGCCAAAGCGATGGGCCCCTTGTTTGTGGTCACCACATTTTTCCCGGACCGCAAGGCGGCCCGACAATGGTCAAGTCCCGGTTGTCCATCAACCACGTTGGTGTAAGTCGCTTCGATGACCGTGTCAGCCCCACACTGATCAATCGTCAAAAAGCTATCCCATCCCGTAGTCGTATCTTGACTCTTGGGGTATTGACCAAGGGATCCCGATGACTCGAGACTATTCATCACCGCACTCAGGTCCAACCCTGACGGGTCATACAGGGATCCCTTTATCGGATCGGTGATAGCAACCACGACGAACTCCATGCCGTGACGATCGCGTAATTCTTGCTCCTTGCGCAACAATATTTCTACCAATCCTTGAGCTACGGTGCCAAACCCAATGAGCGCGAGTTTATGGGGCACTGTCATCCCTCCTCCATGACGTTATTTGACTGTTAAAATCCGCCGCGCCGCCTCGGTCAAGAGCGCCGTACCGAGGGATAGGGCGGCCACGTCGAGGTCAAAGTCTGCTGAATGCAGACTGACCGCCGGCGAGCCGGGTTTACGACACCCCAGAAAGACCAATGCCCCGGGTACCTTTTCGGTCATGAATCCAAAATCTTCCCCACCCATCCCAAAGGGTCCCGTACGAAGCGGTCGTTGTCCGGTCAAATCTTCGACGACCCCCGCGATGATGCGATTCACGTCGGGGTTATTCACGGTGGCCGGTTCACCCCGTGCCACTGTGAATTGATAACGGCCGCCCAAATTTTCACTGAGACTCGCGGCACGCTCTAACTCCCGAATCATGTGTTCGCGTACGTCGCTGTCGTAACTTCTGAGGGTGCCCTCTAACGTGACCTCCGATGGAATCACATTATACGTGGTGCCTCCCACAACATGGCAGACACTCACCACCGCAGGCATTAAGGGGGACACGCGCCGCGACGCAATGCCATGGATGGCCTGGAGCACGGGAATCATTAAATACAGCGGATCCACGGTCTGATGTGGATACCCGGCGTGCCCTCCTTGACCAAAGAGGGTTATCTGGAAATTGTCCACACTGGCCATACAGGCGCCGTCATGGACACGGACGGAACCGGTATCATGCTCCGGGTCCATATGGAGTGCCATGATCATATCCACATCATCCAGGATCCCGGTTTCGACCAGGTAGGGAGCGCCGGTTTTTCCCTGCGCGTTTGGGGTTTCCTCCGCCGGTTGAAACACGAGGGTCACCCGGCCCGATAGGCCCCACGCGTCCCAATGTTGGCTCAGGAGTTGGGCGACCCCCAGTGCCATCGCCATATGGCCGTCATGGCCGCACGCATGCATCACGCCATCGACTTCGGAACGGACCCGATGATGGGAGACTTCGACCAGAGGCAATGCGTCCATGTCCGCGCGTATGGCCACGTGAGGACCTGGCCCCGCGCCGATACGCGCCACCAGGCCATAGGTGCCCGCCACCGCCGTGCTAACCTCTACCCCGGTCATGGAGGCTAGCTGGGATTGAAGAAAAACCGCGGTTTCTCGCTCTCCAAACGACACCTCCGGATGGCGATGAAGATGGTTCCGCCACGACTCCAGATCGGCAGCCAATCGGCGGGCTTGGTGCATGAGATCGGTGGATTCCGCACCCGGTCCGGGGTGGGTGTCGTCAGGATCGTAGGTCGAGTTCATAGGCGACACGCTCCAGTCCCTGTTCCAGGTCGGCGATTAGGTCCTCGGGATCTTCGATCCCAACGGAATACCGAATGAGACTCTCCGGAATCCCCAGATCCGCGCGCTCTTGGGCAGTCAATTCGACATGACTCGTGGTCCGCGGGGGTCCCGCCGTCGTTTCTACCGCACCTAGGTTGGCGGCCAAATGGGCATAGTGCAAATGCGGCAATAACGTCCGCACTGCTTCAAAGCCCCCCTTTAACGAAAAGCTTAAGACGCCGCCGAATTGCACCATTTGTGCTTTCGCAATGTGATGATTTTGATGCGTGGGCAGTCCTGGGTAAAAGACCTGCTCCACTTCAGGGTGCCCCGATAAAAAGGTAGCAATTTGCATGGCCGCGGTGGATTGTTGGCGCACGCGTAACTGCAACGTCTTCATGCCCCGCAACAACAAGTAAGCCGACATGGGATGTAAGGTAGCCCCATTGATTTCCCTGTAATGGTAAATGGTTTGAATGAGATCTTTGGGTCCCACGACAATGCCGCCTAGGGCATCGGCATGCCCACCCAGAAACTTGGTGGCACTATGAATCACCAAGTCGGCTCCCAATTTGATGGGGTGTTGGTTGATGGGCGTCGCAAACGTGTTATCGACCACAACCAGTGCGCCCGCCTCATGGGCTACGCGGGCCAGCCGTTGCAAATCGACTACCTTCAAGGTCGGGTTGGTGGGGCTTTCGAGATATAAGATTTTGGCCCCGCGCTCGACTTCGGCGATAATGCGCGCGTGGTCGGTCGTCGGACATAACGTGACGTCAATATTAAAGTTGGGGAGAAACTCGCTGAAAATCTTGTTCGTGCCTCCATAGGTGTCGACTAACGATACCACGCGGTCACCGGGACGCAAGAGTGCAAACAAGGTGCCGCTGATGGCCGCCATTCCGGTCGAAAAACTCGTTGCCGCTTCGGCGCCCTCCAAAATGCGCACTTTTTCTTCGAAGACATGCACGGTTGGATTGGTGTTCCGTCCATAAATGTGGCCGGGCCGCAACCCTAAGGCCACCTCGTGCCATTCTTCGAGGTCGTCGTAGCCATATCCTACGCTGTGGACGACCGGTACCTGAGTGGCGCCTTGCATTAAGTACGCGTCTTCTCCTGCCCAAACCGACTGGGTTCCCAGTTTGCCTTGACTCGTATTCCCGCCTCGCATATCTCGTCACTTCCCTATACTAGATTTCTTGTCCCTGTCGCGCACCAGTAGTCTCGATTAGCCCGGCTACGGCGCTGTACGCTCTGCGACACGAACGCGCTCTACGGCGTACCTCGCAATCATGGTGTCTTGCACGCCGGTACCCGTGAGATCGCATACGGTCACATGATCCGGATGGGTCCTACCTAAAAGCTTTTTAGCCGTCAAGTCGCCTAACTCCATCGCCCGACCCCCCACCTCTGGATCGAGTTCCTCGGCGTGATGCAGTTCTCCCAAACGGCGACACTGGACGATTAGATCGCAACAAACCTTATCAGCCACTGTCAAAATCCGTGCGTCTAACTCCTGTTTAAACTCGGCGTCAGATCCCATTGCCGTAATGTGAAGACCGGATGGAGCCACTCTGCCCGAATCACCGGACTCGTGGCCGGAGTCGTGGTCACCACGATCTCCGACTCACGCACCAGGGCTTCGGCCGAATCGCTCACGATTACCGTAAGTCCGAGTGCTGAGGTCATCTCCCGAGCAAAATGTTCGGCATGATCCCGGTGAGACGAA
>JAJYPK010000089.1 GCA_021795465.1 Bacillota bacterium | reverse complement strand
GGGCCGGCTAATACGATCCGTAATCCGATAAAGGTGCATCCTAAACTGGTCCCGTGCGAACACAAGGATTTCCTTGAGGCGCTTACGCCCCCGAATCCAGCTTACCCGCCATTAAGCATTTTAGGCTTCCATTGTGAAGACACAACTCTCTATGGAGACTAGCATGGGGAGTTCCCATTGAGGCAACGACACTCCCCCCCTCACGAATTACCTTCGGCGGGTCAGAGGTCGGACCGGAGAAACTGGCGCACGGTTTGATTGAATTCATCAGGTTGCTCACGCCATGGCAGGTGGCCGGCTCGATTGATGAGCCGGACAAACACATGGGGCCATTGGGATTGCAGCTGAAAGGCCTGCTCGATTGGTTCGAAGTCTTGGCGCCCATACAGTACGAGCGTGCCGAAGGTTGGTCGGCAACGGGTAATAGACGACGTCCAATCGATTGTCTGGGCTGAGGCATTCACCAGTTCATGGACCGTGAAATTTGTGTGGTCTTCGCCGGCTGCATATTCGGAGACAAAACGCACCGCGGCGCGCGCGTCGTAAAACCACCCCCGTGCGCGATACACCATCGCCTGCGTATGGAGGTCCCATGCGCGTTGGATATCGTTCTGCGCCATGGCCTCTCGACGAGCGTGACCCAGTGTAGCGAATTCTCTCCGCTCGTTCTCGGTCAGGGGTCGCATGAGATTGGCCGATGCGACGGCTGCAGCCTCGTGGCTTAACGGTCCCATCCCAATCAGGACGAGATGGGACACGCAGTCCGGATGACGAATTGCATACAACAGTGCCAACGTGGCTCCCCAAGAATGGCCGACCAAACGTAGTCGAGGGACTCCGATAAGCTCTCGCACGTGATCGAGGTCACGCACCAGCGCGTCCACGTTCAGTGTCTGAGCCGAGAGGTCATGAACGGATTGGCCCGTCCCGCGTTGGTCATAGAGCACACACTGGTACTCGGCGGCAAATTCGGCCGCCACAGGCCTGAGGTACGCATGGCTATCGCCAGGACCTCCACTGACAAACACGACGGGCTCTCCTAAACCGGCCGCGAAGTATGCCAAACGGCCGCCGTCAAATTCCTCGAAATGGCTTGTCCATTGAATTCCATCGGCCATGCCTCGTATTCACCTCGCGAATTAGTCGTAGTCACGGCGTGCCAGATTGACAACCGGGCCATTGAGAAGTTCCGACACAACCTGCCGGAACTTTTGGGGCTCCTCCAAAAACGGGGAGTGATTGCTCTCGGCAAACTCGACGACCTGGGCCGTCGGATGAGATCGCCGATCTCACAGGAACACCAATAAGTAAGGACATTGCACGTTGTGTCGGCCCCCAATGATAAGGGTCGGCACTGTGACTATACATTTGCCCCGGGTCGGGGCGGGAGGCGTCTCTTCGTGTTTCTTTGCCATCGCTACTGAATCCCCTGACTCGACCATGCGGCGGAGGGCTGCCGCTTAAGGGACGCGTTCGGGCGGCGACGGCCAAGTACTTTTGGTCACCTTTCTCTCGCCAGGCGAGTTCTCCGCCCTTTATAAGGAGCACCGATTCCAGGTTCCCGTTCTTGGGGACCCGGAAGCCGGGTCTACAGCCGATACGGTCTGACACCGTGTTCCCGGCCCCCGTGCGGGCCTCTTATTGGCAAGCCTTTCGAGAAGGGCGAGCCATCCGTCTTCCGTTGTCGACCACAGAGGTGTTCCAACTGGGTGGAGATTTTGTGGCGGATATTCTTCGCGCGATCCCATGAGAGAGGACATGGTTTTCTCTTGGGTGGACCTTTCTGTTATCGTGAGTGGTACGGGGAGGTGGGACGGTTTAGGGGCTAATGGGCGACGGGGGTACGGTTAAAGAATATGAGGGGGATCGTCATGGACGAGCTGCTTGAATACCCGAGACATGGGATCAGTCGTATCGTGATGGGTTCGGATCGCATCAGGACGCATTGCACGCCCGCGATTGGAAACGAGCATTTGAGGGGTATCCCTGGATTGTGGGATCCGAGCTCGACCAGCCCCCCTAAAAAAAGCCACTTTCCGCAGCGCGTATTGCGCTCATTAGTTCCGGCGGGGTGTCGGTCCGACCAAGTCCCGTTTGACGCTGTCGATCCGTTGGGCGATGTCACCATACGGGGTCATCGCATGTCCTTGGATGCCTGACAAGTCAACCACGGCCATTATGTGACACGGACGCGGCCCAAGACGATTACCAAAATCGGGCGTAAAGCCCCGGCTTTTAAGCATGGGGATATAAGCCCGTGGCCCGTTAGGGCCAAGCCCTTGTGGACTATAGAACGATGTGGTATTCTATAACTATGTTGAAAGCCTATCGCTATCGCCTCTATCCAACTGAAGAACAAGCCGTATTCCTAAACCGCCAGTTTGGGTCGGTGCGGTATGTCCACAACTGGGCGTTGGCGTTGGCGACCACGACCTACCAGACGCAAGGCCAGGGGATCACCCGGTTCCAGTTAGACAAACGACTCACAGCGCTCAAACAGGAATTGCCGTGGTTAGGCGAGGTGGCGTCCCAACCCTTGCAGCAAGCGTTGGTGCATTTGGACAAAGCGTTCACGCGCTTCTTTCGCGAAAAGAAAGGCTACCCGCATTTTCACTCCAAGCGGGGCAAGCAAAGTGCCACGTATCCCCAAGGCGTCAAGATCCATTGGGAGAACGACGTCATCTACCTACCCAAAGCGGGATGGATTCGCACGGTGTTCAGTCGGAGATTTGTCGGTACCGTCAAAACCGTCACCGTCAGTCGCGCCCCGTCGGGCAAGTTCTTCGCATCGGTACTCGTCGAGGACGAAAACCAAGTCCCTGATGCCGTACCCGAAACCGGGGAACGCGCCGTCGGCGGTGACTTGGGACTCCACGATTTCATGGTGTTGTCCACCGGTGAAAAATATCGACACCCGCAATGGCTGGAGCGAGAACTGTATCGCCTCAAAATTCTCCAACGCCGTCTGGCTAAAACGACGAAGGGGTCGAAGAACCGTGCGAAACTGCGGCGTCAAATCGCCCGATTGCACGAACGGGTGGCGAACCGGCGACAGGATTTTCTCCACAAATTGAGCACGGACCTCGTACGGCGCTTTGATACCATCTGCATCGAGGATCTCAATGTGGCAGGCATGGTGGGGAATCATGCCTTAGCCCGGCGCATCGCCCAATCCGGGTGGGCGGAATTCCGCCGCCAACTGGAATACAAAGCGACGTGGTCTGGCAAGCATGTGCGCGTCATCGGACGGTTTGCCCCGTCCTCGCGTCTCTGTCCTTGCGGCTACTACAACCGCCTTCTCACGTTGGCCGACCGTCAGTGGGATTGCCCTGATTGTGGACGCCATCATGACCGCGATATCTTAGCGGCCAACAATATCAAGCGCTTCGCCTTTGCGAAGCATCTAACAGGGCGGGACACGCCCGGTGAGCCTGGGGAGTGCCCTCTCGTGGACGAACGGCGCAAGCCCTAAGAAGCGATGGTGCGATGAAGCAGGAACCTGTTGCCGCGAGGCACAGGAATCCCCCGGATTTATCCGTGGGGAGGATGTCAAGGTCTTATATGGTCGCTACAACAAGGCTGAATCCGAGGGATCCCGGTGGCAGCGAAATTCGGAATGAGACGAACCGCAACGAAAGTACCCCGCTTCCCGCAATTTACAGTCGGGGATCCGTCGCGTCTACGCGGTCACCCCACAAATACCCGTTCCATCTCTATCTCTCGAGGTGTGGGCTAGGGGAGGGTCGGTGTGAATGGGTATCCGGGAAACCTGGACGTCCGCCGCTAAGGCACTATTAACGCTCACTAGGCTGTAAACCCAGATGCTCAGCCCTATACTTAATCCCTAGCATACATTTCCTCATCATGACGATGTCGCCAGCATCCAGCAGCAGGTTAAAAATTAAAGTGGGAGAAAGCCATTTGTAATGGATTCGCACACGTGTTATCAGTCGGGTATGGTCCGAATCAATCGGATAGAGTCCCCAATACCAGCTGGTTAAATTATCCGGGTCCGTCCATAATATCCATTGATTCGTTTCGAACGCCTTGACCAACAACCCTATTTTGCCATTCGGGCTGATTGGAATTAGTTGTCCGATGCTAATGTTCTGAAGTTCAGGCACTAGAGTATTTGCACTGGGGATCCCAAGATTATCTATCCAATCATAGCTGTACCAACCTGCCCTCTTACACCCAATTTGGATTAACCATCCCCAAATTAGATCAGGAGATGTATAAACTGTAACTCCCCTGGTAGCATTGAAGGAAGGCGTGAGGACATGATCATCGCCAGGCATGTGTTGAGCCACTTCCACGTCCGTCGCACCCCACCGAATTTGCCAGGGACGATACCACCTAAAATACGTGAAGAGGAATGCCATAAGCACCACACCAATAGCGAACCAAACCATATCCTTTTCTCCTCTTTGCGCTTGGATTAAAGATTACCTTGAATGCATTGGGATCCTATGTTTATCGGTCAATGCCAATTCGATCCGATGGAGGTCGCCCCGATGTGGTAGTCTATATGGTGCTGACCGCGGACCGAGAAATTATGGTCGAGCTTTTTGGGTAATGGTCACCTTAGCCATGTTCTTGTTCCGAATACCAGTAGAAGTTCGCTGGGTTCCGTGCAAAATCCTTTGTTACAGTGACCCAGCATTCATCGGAAGAAATCTGGTGGGTGCCCCCTCGATCTGATAAGTAGCGCCCCAATACGACCTAATTTTACCGCCGAGGACCTCTTAGAAATTTCTCCGCGATATCCGGCTACATCGCGCATTCCCGAATATGCACCAAGCAGGCTCTCCCGGTTAGACGGCAATGGGAATGTTGCCTAAAGGCTTACCTGCTCGAAATGTTCGACCACGGGAAACGGATCATAAAAGTGATGCAACAACCGCTTCCATTCCTGATAGTCCGCCGATTGGCGAAATCCCACCGTATGACTCTCGACGTCAGTCCATTGGACCAGCAACAAATACTGCCCCTGTACTTCGAGACATCGATGCAATTGATGAGATAGGTATCCATCCATACCCGAAATAATTTTCGACGCCTGTCTAAACGCTCCCTCGAAATCGCGCTCCATACCACTCTTAATGTGCAACATCGCTGCTTCAACAATCATTGTTCGATGCCCCTTCCTAGTCCACAGTGCCACATTTTGTGGCAATCCTGATGGATGTCGACTCATCGTCAGTTAGTCCTACTCATTCTCATCAAAGACCGACGGATTTTTGGCAAACCATTCAATACGCCCACATGTCGGACAAACGTAAGCATCGACACCGGACGTGCTCTTTCGTGCAAAAGGGCCCCCTTTCTTGGATCCTTCCAACATAATCGTACCAGCGCCAGAATTTATCCAAACCTTCGCAAGTGGTTTCTCACAGGTTCCACACTGTTTGTTCAAAATTAACCCCCCCTTTTTTTAAGCGTACTACTTTGTCCATGGCCACAACCACTGAATACGCATTGGTGGTATCGCAATTTTGTACGCAGGAGTACGTGCGTTAAAACTGATCTGTTAAAAATGCATCTTGCTACTGATGAACGCTGGCAGTTCGACAGTCGGGATGCGTACCTGTTCCATACTGTCCCGATCGCGAACTGTAACCTGACCGTCGTTCTCAGATTCAAAGGCATACGTAACGCAAAACGGCGTCCCAATTTCGTCATGCCGCCGGTAACCCTTTCCAGTCGAGCCCGATTCGTCATAGTCCACCATGAAATGCTTTGATACCTCCCGGTATACTTTATACGCTCCCTCCGACAGCTTTTTGGAAAGTGGAAACACAGCTGCCTTATAGGGTGTCAGCGTGGGATGCAAGTGCAATACGATGCGTACATCGCCCGGCTCGAGTTCCTGTCCTTCCCACACATCCAGCAAAAATGCCAAGGTGATATGCCATGACCCCCCTGTTGATAGATGACTCGGCGTTCGCTTGCCTCCACTCCGATGGGATTAATGCCGTTTGCCCGAAGTGTACCAACCGGCTTGGTGATTTGTAGTTATTTCGGGCAGACGAATAGTTCTTTCGGATCCGAGGGTTCGCCCCAGGAACCCGTGTCTTTCTGAACCACCCGAATTACTTCCGGCAGGTGCGCGATGTCTGTACGTACCAATACGCCTAAAACGTCCGCAACCCCGAATCCACGGGCGCTAGCATCTTGCCACATGGTACGTAAGCTCTCATAAGGTTCTTGTTGCACCAGGGCAACCCGCATAGCCACCAAATAGAGATATTGCCATGCCGTAAACTGCGCACCGGGCAAGTTGTCTGATTCGACCATCGCCACCACCTTATTAGCCCATTCCCGTGCCGACCACCAACTTTGCTGCAGCGCATCATCGAATCGTTTCCGCGGTGTCGCCAGGGAGATATCCCGAACGGCGGCAAATTGCTCCGTCGGATCCCAAATTATCCGAGGGTAACGATAGCAATCCGCCTCGACGCCCCATTCGATGGTCACGACTTGGGCTCTATGCCGCAGTCGTTCGATGGGGAGCACGTCACATTCGACCTGGATCCCTTGCCGCACTGTGTGGACATTAATCGGTTCGACGAAAAGGTCCGTCAGCACGATGAGTTCCAAATCGGAGTGAGCATCAGCTCGTCCGTGCGCGACAGATCCATAACAGGCCGCGGCCACCATGTGGTCGCCCATGTCGCGGCGGTATGCCAAAGCCATCTCCTTCGCGAGATCCATGCGACGTCTGGTCTCATCCATCGAATTACCTCCCATATTGGCGGTTTTGGATCGGCCTGCAGACCACTTCTAAGGTATTCGAATTCGTGATCTTTAGGGGAAAATCCTTCGGATCTTCGAGCATATTCGTCCCCCTCATGCACGATTACCATTAGCCAGGTATTCGAGGGGTGGTGCAACGTTGGTATTCAGCGATATAAAGGGCTGTGCGCTACACTCCTTCCCGGGGCATCACCGGGCACGAGGTCATCCCTACTAGACACGCCGTTTCGGGCGGTTCTCCCACTTCCACGTCCTCACCGACAAATACCCATGTAGGCCCGTTATGATAGGGATCAAACACCCCATTTGTAGATACACGTCTCGCTTACGCCTATCTTAGGCTATGTACATGGACGGGAATGCGGTTGGACTGGATACCACGGTTTTTATCGTCCCCCCGAATCGAGAATAAAACGACGTATCCCCCACAATGTTGGCGTGGAATAGGTATTCGACCGAGAACTCACGAAACAGCACATCGCTGTGTCCGCTACGCCGACTGTTTGAGGCGGCTCCACGGGGTCCAAATTAAGGCTAATCGTTACGATACATGATGAGAATGTGGGCACGAACTCGGTCCGTCGATGGGTTGGCGTACGTATGCGGAAAATCACCCGCGAAATGCAAGAGATCTCCCTCCCTGAGTCGATGCTCGACGTCCCTGGTTCGTATGGTTAAGCCGCCCTCAATCACCAGAACCCATTCCTCAACCCCCACCGCGTGGGGTTCCGCGAGATGCGTCGACTTGGGCTCCAATTCCATGAGGTGCCATTCAAAACGGTCCCCGGGCCGCCGAATCCAGGCGGTTCGAATGCGATATCGTCCTTCGTCATCGGTGACAAGCGGCTGATCGTCGCGTCGGACCAAATCCAGTGCCGAGGGATCATCTAAAAACATGGAAAATGGCACCCCAAATCCGTGGGCGATTTTCCATAACGTTAGGACACTCGGGTTGGTGATACCGCGCTCGATTTGTCCGAGCATAGGCTTACTCACGGCGGTTAATTGCGCCACTTGGTCGAGGGATAACCGGCGTCTTTCACGCAGCATTCGCAACGCCCGACCGACACGCTCTGCGATGTGCCCCCCGTCATCCACGATGTCCGCCTCCCATTGATTGTCATAGCGTACCCGGTGGGTTGTGTCCCATACCGACTGCTCTCCAATGACACCGACTACTCGTCGACTCTGGGTCGCCCCCGCCCCGGCTAGCCGTTCATCGGTAGGTAAAGCGACACACAAGTTTCGTTAAGTCCCCCGCTTAATTCGTAACTTTTGGAGCATGTCGTCGGTCATAGATTCGAGGTCATATCTCGGCCTAAAACCCCACTCATCCACCGCACAGCTTGGGTCGATGGAATTGGGCCAACTCTCCGCTATTCTCTGTCTGACGGGGTCCACATCATACGTCAGCACAAATTCCGGTATCCGTGTCTGAATTGCGGCCGCGACATCCTCCGGAGCAAAACTCATGGCCGAGATATTGAACGCGTTGCGATGAACCAGCTTGGTTGGGTCAGCCTCCATCAACTGAATAGTCGCGTCTAAGGCATCCGGCATATACATCATGTCCATCTTCGTGCCAGCCGCGATATACGAGGTGTACTTCTTGTGTTGGACCGCATGGTAGTAAATCTCCACTGCGTAGTCTGTCGTCCCTCCCCCGGGAGGCGTCACGTATGAGATGAGACCCGGAAACCGCACGCCCCGCGTATCTACACCAAACCGTTGGTAGTAATAATCGCACAAGAGTTCCCCGGACACCTTCGTGACACCGTATAGGGTAGTCGGCCTTTGGATCGTGTCCTGTGGGGTTTGGTCTTGGGGCGTTGACGGTCCAAAAGCCGCTATAGAACTCGGTGCGAAGAACTGACAGTGGAGTTCCCTGGCGGTCTCAAGGCCATTGACGAGGCCCGTCATATTCAGGTGCCATGCGCGTTGGGGCTGGGCTTCTGCTTTAGCTGACAGTAGGGCGGCCAAGTGAATAACCGCATCCACCCGATATTTTTTGCCGATGTCAAGAAATCGTTTTCCGTCTGTGACGTCGAGTGTCTCATAAGGCCCGCCGCCTATACCCAAGTCGTCGGCATTCGAACGAATGTCCGTGCCTACGACGTGGTCTTCTCCGTATAGGCTACGTAATTTCATCACCAATTCGGAGCCGATTTGACCAAGAGCTCCGGTTACAAGAATTGTCTTCATGGCTAACCCCTCAATTCATGATGCATAGGTCTAAGACGCTTGTTCCGCATCTATCAGATAATGGCGAGTTCTCTCCCCACCTTTTCATAGATGGCTAAGGCACGGTCCAACATCTCGCGGGTGTGGGCAGATGTCGGCATGTTCCGCACGCGTCCCCTGCCCTTGGGTACCGTCGGAAAGACGATGGACTTCGCGTAAATTCCTTCTTCGTAAAGACGTCTACTGAAGGTTTGCGTCAGCACCTCTTCTCCGATGATGCACGGGGTGATGGGTGTCTCACTGTGCCCGATGTCAAAGCCAAGCGTCTTCAGACCTTGCTTGAAGTAGTTGCCATTGTCCCACAACCGTTCCTGGAGTTCGGTACTGGTCATCAGGATATCCAAGGCTGTGATACAGGCTGCGGCCGAACCCGGCGTCATTGATGTGGAAAACAGAAACGGGCGGGCGCGTACCTTCAACCAGTCAATTAAGGCCTGCTTACCCGCGACATATCCGCCGACCACACCAATTGCCTTGGACAAGGTTCCGATTTGAAAGTCGACTTTGTCTGACAAACCGAAGTGTTTCACGGTGCCTGCGCCGTTTCCCAGAACGCCTGAACCGTGCGCATCATCGACATACGTGATGAGGTCGTATTCCTCAGCGATGTCAATGATCTCCGGAAGTTTTGCAATGTCTCCATCCATCGAAAACACCCCGTCTGTGATGACCATGACTTTTTTATAGAGACCCGACTTCTTGACCTCGTGCGCCTGGTGCCGCAAGTCACTCATGTCGGAATGCTTGTAGCGAATAATCTTGGCTCGCGACAGCCGACATCCATCGATGATGGATGCGTGATTCAGTTCATCCGACAAAATAGCGTCGTTCTGGTCCATGACGGCGGAAATTGCACCCATATTGCAATTGAAGCCAGACTGAAATACGATAGCAGCCTCTGTATGCTTAAACTCTGATAATTTTTGCTCCAGTTCAACGTGCACGGACAGGGTTCCATTAATGGTCCGGACGGCGCCTGCACCAACACCGGATGCCTTCGTGGCAGCAACGCAAGCGCTGATCAACCGGGGATCCGTCGCTAGTCCTAAGTAGTTGTTTGACGATAGGTTGACAAACTCCTGTCCCCCAATTCGAATTAAAGGACCGTTCCCACTCTCAAGCGGATCGATGACGTTATAGAGCCCTTGGCTCTTCAGGTCTTCCAAGTTGTCGTGAAGAAATTTCGACAGCGTCTTCTGACTGGACATATTCCTGCCCCCTATCTTTTGGTTTTGCTCGTCCTTGGGAATCGCGACAGTTTCCCGAACGGTCAGGCTGATTCATGTCACTTTCCCTCGCTCCAATGCCCCGAGCCTATTCAGATATACAAGTCTGTACTGAGGTACTTTAGCCCAGAATCATTCACGGTAAACAGAACAGTGGACCCCTGTTCCGTTGTTCGTAAAACCCGTAACGCAGCCGCGATGTTAGCCCCCGTTGAAAACCCTGCAAAAATTCCTTCCTGCCGTGCTAGATCACGCGCCGCCATAATGGCCTCATCATCTGAAACGTGCAAGTACCCGTCTATTAATCCTTGTTGTTCTTCCGCTTCCATAAAGCGAAGATTCATCGAGTATCCACCACCTTGAATTTTGTGATGGGGGTTGGTTATGGGTTGTCCCGCTAAATACGGGGCGGACGCTGGTTCAACGACATAACACCGCATACTGGCCTTACGAGCCTTTAAGGCTTTAGCGCAACCGATAAAAGTTCCACCACTACCCACAAAGTCAAGAAAAACATCGATTGCCCCGTCGGTTTGCTCCCAAATTTCTTGCGCCGTACCATATTCGTGCGAGTGGACATTCCCTCGATTAAGGAACTGATCCGCCCGAAAGGCACCACGTTCCTTGGTGATTGTTTGCGCCCTTGCCTCCACCAATTTTAGGTCTTCCCCGGACACCTGTCCAGGTACAGAACCCCACGCTTGATCAACCAGGATTACCTCAGCACCCAAGGCCTTCATCATCCGAGCTCTTTCTATGGAATTACCGGTAGACATCACAGCAACAAATGGATATGCCTTGACGGCGCAAACAATAGCCAGTCCTGTGCCCATGTTGCCGCTCGTTAGCTCAACCACCGTCTGTCCAGGCGACAGTTCCCCCGAATCCTCTGCTTCGGTAATTATTTGCAGAGCGGCACGGTCCTTTTTACTGAAACCTGGGTTTAAATATTCGAGCTTTGCCAGCAACCGACCTGACAGCTCTTTCGTCAGTCTGGATAGCTCTACAATAGGCGTGTTACCAATGGCCTCATGCACTCCAGATAAAATACGCATCGATACCCTCCTCCGGAGTCAAGTTACAATGCTACTGACAGGTTGGATTTGGATGAACTCGTCTAAAAACTTTTCTATCCGACTGTGGCACTTCCGCCAACTCGGCAAGAGTGCCTCAACCTTGCCCCGCTCTCTATTGTATCGCGCACATGAAGTATATAATAACATACAGGTGCCCACAATATGATTATGGTCTTGACAAGTTGACCGTGGTTGCTGACCCGGCTTTGTCGACGTCAATGCCATTGCTGCTATATTTCAGGTTTTTTAGAAGCCCAGTGCAAGGTCAGAGCCTAACTTGGTAATGGACCGCTGTCAACGACTGAATTAAAATGAATTTCGACCCGACACGTGGGTTTCCCTGGAATGGACACCGATATTTTTGGCAAGTGGTTGAGAAATTTGGTGAGCTTGGCTCAAAGGGCTACACTCAGGATAACTCCAAGGAGGTGTAGATATGAACTGGAAACGTTGGGCCGTGGCAGTGGTGGGAGGATATCTACTGGTGCGTGGGTTGTGGCCGACGCTGATGCACTGGTGGTCCGCGTTCTGGATACGTTGGGGGATTCCGTGGCACACCATTGAAGTCGTGGGTGGAAGCGTGTTGCTGCTGGGAGCACTGGTACTGGGGCGTCGACGCCGGAAGCTTCCGTCCGGGCGACCTCCGGCATAAAAGACGGCCGTACAAAAGGAGCGCATGCTCACCGCCACGCTTGAGTTGTGAAAGGATTGCGGAGTAGTAGAGACCTTACGGCGCCTTCCCTATCACCCAGCCACCGAACGCACCTCCATCCCGATCTGAGGAGAAGCGGAAGGGAGACCATTAGCGATAGCAACTCATTGTAGTCTGCTACCGATCATGGACGCATCTCGTCCTGAGGGCCGACGAGGAAAGACCATTCGCATCGATTACGACTTTCACGGACCTGCCCCCAACGCCTGAACCCCGCCCATTTCTTGAATTCGGGTCGCGATGCGGGTCGGTGCCACCTGAAATCGTTGCTCCGCATGTTCGCGGGTACTTTCACTTCCAAGGCCGCTACTTGATGGTCCGCATGGGTTCGACCTGGCGTTCGGATTAAATTATTAGGGCTCGGCCTAACAAAACGAGTCCGTTATTCGAAAATCGATAGCGTGCATCCTGATCACAATCTGACTGAACCGAAATTACATGGGAGATCACGTCACGAGAAAGCCCGCGGAGGTGGCGTCTGAGTCGCGATCTAGCCGACTCAGACAACGGCCACCAGTCAACCGAGGGCCCTATTCACGATTTGTTACAGATTTTGAGTAATTTTCGTCCGGACGTCCGGTTCCGCTTGTGCGATAGCTTCTTCCACATGTTCCCGGTCGCGGTCCGCATACGGGGCCGGCAAACTCGCTGATGCCGTCATTCGTGCGGCTAAAAATGGTTTTAGATGCTCATCCGGCATCGATGCAGCCAACGTCAAGGTTGTCCCACATAGGCGCAAGTATTGCGAATCTGTGGCCTTTTCGGCCATTTCCAAGATCATCTTCCTTAACCCTTCGAACTGTTCTGTCTCCGACAGACCCCCTAACTGTTCGAACATCTCTCGCATCTGGTTCATGCGCTCGGCATCATCAAGATCCGCAAGCGACACCATACTCATCTGACTCATCGCAATCCCTCCAGCCCTAATGGCATATTCATATGAAGTGTACCACCAATTGTTGACGACACAAAAATCGTCAACCCACGCCAGACCGGATCGCGGGTGCGTAAGGGACTAATGGTCTGTCCCATCGTCCACCAGTTCCAACCTATCATGGCCCCCAACTGCACCCCAATCCCGCAAGGCCATGGGCTAGATGCCCGCCCCGTGGTTTTGGCGTGTCAGAACACGCCATTTTCTGGATCCCAGCGAGGATGGGGTCAAAGAGGTTTTACTCAGTCGTCTCCAGTGTCTCTCCGACGCACTAGGATTTAACGATATGTGATGGTATTGGTGTCCACCGCAATCCCGCATCATGAGTGACGAACAAAAACGACGTATTGGTGTCCGACCGATGCCCAATTAAAAAGCCTGTGGAAGGAGTAACAAAATTTATTTGAGTCGTCTCGGCAAACACGGCTTGATTTGTGAGACGATGCCAGTGGTCAGCACCATCTGTTGTACGATAGAGAGTGGATCCGATAATGGTATAGCCGATTCGGCTTGTGACGAAGTTGCTACAGATTTGAGGCCCGGTTAGCGGGAGAGTCGATGACAGGCGCCAGTGGGTGGTGGAGGGGGACCATGTATAATAGGCGGCTTTCGATGTTTGAGATGATGGCCCCCACCATTGTGTAAATAAAACCCCATAGCCATGCCAAAACACCGGAGGGAAGGCGATAATCGTATCACCGGAAGTATTTAACGGAGCCGATAAAGATACCGGATGCCATGTCTCCCCACCGTTTTCCGTGAGCTCAATGGGAGTATGCCCAGCAATTGGCTGATTGCGTGTGAGCCACCCTCTCTGGGCATTCTCAAACCCATGTTTCGCACCCCGAGGTGAGACCCCGTAACCGTTATCCCCTGTGGTTTTCTGGCGATCCCGAGCTTCCGCCCCATATTTTCCCAAGTCTCATCGATCCAGGGACATTCTCAGTAGAAAT
>JAJYPK010000088.1 GCA_021795465.1 Bacillota bacterium | reverse complement strand
TACCAAGGGAATTTAATTCCCTTGGTATAACTTCCAAGTCTGGGAAGGAACGATTCGGTAGCCTCGTTCTTTCCGGACAATGGTACATCAATATCACGTCAACGAATTGGGGGTTGTATGGGGATTCATCGCCCTGTATCATCTGGTGTTTGGATTGTTTAAAGCGTCTCGCATGACAGCGCTTGCCGAGATGGTCACGGACCAGAACGAACGAGTCGTAGCCACAGGATTGCTGCTCGGGGGCAATGAGGCCGTTGCGATTCTCAGCGGCGGAGTGGGGGCATGGCTCTTTACCAACCTTCACCCAATAATCAGTGGCTCTGTGACAGCAGTGCTCGTGGTGGCAGGTGGGTTAATCATGGGGCACTTGTCTCAGCCCGCTACTCCAGAGTCGTCTCCTCATTCCTTCGGCCAGGAGTTGGCGGAAGGCTGGCGATATGTCTACCAAGTGTCCTCTCTTCGCATCTTAACCGTGCTGCTGTTTCTCATTTGGGCCAGTCTAGGCGCAATTACGGTCATGTTGTTGTATTTACTCGTCCAATATTGGCATGGCGGCGCTGTCGTCTACGGTTGGGGAATCAGCAGCGACGCGATGGGTAGCACCATGGGAATGTTTTTGGCGCCGGTCGTAACACAAAACTGGTCACTAGCGCGCATGTCACGCGCACTCAGTTGTCTTCTGGTAGGAGCGGGACTTCTCTACATCGTGTTTTCTGAAAGTACCTCCTGGCCGATTGCCTTGGGGGTGTTAGTCGTAGCAGCTCTGGTGTTTAGCATGAGCACGGCAATCGACGAAGTGTTCGAACAGACTTTACCGACCGATACGTGGCGTGCCCAAAGTATTAGCGCCATGAGTTCCTTAGGCACCGCCGGATACATCATTGGCTCCACCGGTTCTCCCTACTTCCTTCACTGGGTGTCCCCCGCGGTCGTTGCCGCAATTGGAGGATGGTTGCTAATCTTTAGTGGACTGGTGGCGGGCTGGTTTTTTACACGATCACTATCCGCAGAGACTCTTCGCGCGGGTAGTTCGGGCACAATTGGTGACGAGTAACAAATGATGAAAAGGGGATACTTGTCGTGTTCTTCTCGACAACGATCGAAATTTACGCTGGGAGACACCCGATCTCGAAGCTACCACCTGTGGCTTTAGGCGACGACATCCTCCGTATCGACTGTATCGACCCCTATACAACCACAACTGAACTCTATGCGGTCGCGACCCTCCGCGGTGTGCAGGTAGGTCCTCGCCGTGAATGAGTCGGAGAAATTCTCTCGCACGTTTTGGGACATCAATCTCCACTATCGCGGGTACGTGGTGAACACGGTACGGGTGGCCAAATCCGAGCTGACGCTCCATTAATAAGCGTGGACGCGGCAAACGATCCGGCGGCAGTGATCGGGTAAATTGTTTCGCCAACTGTTGCAGGAGAACCACAACATTCTCGCTCGTTGATATACGTTATGTTCGGTAAGGGTCACCACTTCATGGGTGATGGGCGTGGAGAGCTCCCAAGCCATTGAACCGTTGTCGCCCGGAGGGCATCTAGATCGATAATGGTTAATTAGCTGACAAATTGGGCATTAGACGTACGCCTACCGTTCTCCATACACTCAACTTTAATACCCTCCAAAGGTTGTGGACGGAGGGGTATTTTGGGGAAAGGAAGAGATCAATGAGAGGTGTCGGTAACAAAATAAGACTGTTAGCTGCCATTATCTTAATGACCAGCCTCGCAGGCTGTGGAACACAAAGCCTTAAAGCATCTCCTCAAACGAAAGGAACGGTGGTGGTGGCATTGCCACCCCAAGCCGCACCGAATTGGTTTTTGCCGGTCTTTAGTTCGGCTGCGTATTCTTCTTACAATTTGGACGTCCACTTCTTGATGTATCGTCCCATGGTCTATCTCAATAAGTCGAGTCAAGTCGACTTCTCTCGATCGCTGATCACTCACATTGGCGTAAATTCTGCCCAGACCACGTTCACCCTAACTCTGGGCCACAAATATAAGTGGTCCAACGGAAATCCGATCACTGCCCAAGATATTGTCTTTACCTGGGATCTCATTAAGGGAGCATCCTCCCCACATTCGCCTTGGCCTTACGGTGCCGCAGGAAGCGGAGGTGTCCCCTCGTTATGGCAAAGCGTGACGGCCACGGGACAGAACACGGTGGTGATTCACCTTAGCCATGCTGTCAATCCAACCTGGTTCATTCATAACGGTCTGACTCAGATTTGGCCCATGCCTAAATCCGTATGGGACAAATATCCCGGTCACATCAATCATGAGTTGAGATTTTTGCAATCCGTAGCCAATTCCCCCAGTAACCCCCTTTACAAAGTGGTGGACGGCCCCTTTCATTTCCAATCCTGGCAGCCTAACAACTACTGGTCTTTGGTCCCCAACGCTCAGTTTGGTGGGCATCGCTCATCGGTTTCGCGCTTGGTATTTCAGTATGAAACATCCTCTAGCAATGAAGTGTTGGGGCTTAAGAACGGCAGTATTTCGGTTGGATATCTGCCCCCTTCGTTGGGACATGTAAATTTGGCCAATGATGTCAAAAACTCCACATATCTCTTTGGTGCAAACTATATGGTCATCAATTTTAGCCCCAAAGCTGCAAATGGGATGGGACCCGTGTTCGCCAAGACCTATGTGCGCCAAGCCCTACAAATGGGCATTGACCAGCCCGGGATCATCCACGCCCTCTACCATGGCTCGGGCGTCCCCACGTTTGGGCCGATCCCTCCGACTCCGAAGACAATTTACTTGGACTCTCACTTGTCTAACCCCTACCCCTTTAACCCCAAGGCGGGACTTAAATTACTGGAGTCCCACGGTTGGCATGAAGTCAACGGCGTCATGACACGTCATGGGCAGCGCCTCGCATTCCCCATGCTCTATGCGTCTGGCAGTGTGACCACAACTCGTATGATGGAGCTCATCAAAACGGATTGGGCTCGCGAGGGAATTCAGATTACCCTACGACAAATGCCGATTAGCGAACTCTTGGGAACGATTAACCAAGCCCACGCCTCACAGTGGGCTATGGGCTACTGGGGCGGGGGATGGACCTACCAACTCGACTACTATCCGACGGGCGGCAACTTGTTCGCCAGTGGTGCTGGAGAAAATATGGGTGGCTACCAAAGCCACACCCTTAATCGCCTCATTCAGGCGACATATCAGCCTGGTAGTGCTTCAGCGGTAACCCGGCGTATGGATCAGTATCAGCAATATATGGTAAATAACCTTCCGGTTTTATGGATGCCTTGGTTTCCCATGGGTTATGCTCGGGTGATTGGGTACAACGAGCACGCAAAAAACATTCACGGCACCGTAAAATACTTCAACCCGGTAACGGATCGGTTGTACGCCAATTACTGGACAATGGGTGGCTAGCTTGACCCTTAATGGCATCGAAGCGACAGAAGAGCCAACCGTTCTTCTGTCGCTTCACCGCATCCAAGGTGAAGAACCGTGTCTGCACACGTTTCCCAACGTCTTCCCACGCGGTATAGTATGGAGGTAAGCGAGACCCAATTCGAAAGCTTAAGAGAGGGCGGATAACTACGTTGACCGAAATTGATCACAGTCAATACATTCAGCAATATTATCAAGACGATTATGCCTGGTGTTATGGATGTGGCCGCAATAACGTCGAAGGCCATCATTTTGCAACTCGTTGGGATGGCGCAGAAACCTTAACGGAATATGAACCCCAGGCGTTTCATACGGCGATCCCGGGATTTGTCTACGGGGGTCTCCTAGCCTCCCTCATTGACTGTCATAGCACCGGGTCGGCGGCGCTAGCGCTATACCGTCAAGCAGGCTACGAACCCGGCGCCAGTGCTCCGGTGCCGCGTTGCGTAACGGCTATGCTCAAGGTGGATTTTCTTAAGCCCACGCCGCTAGGAGAGACATTGCAGGCACGCGGGCACATTCAAGAAGTGGGTGCCAAGAAAGTGGTCGTGGTCAGTCAGGTCTACGCCAAAGATAGCCTGGTAGTTAAAGCAGAAGTCGTCGCAGTACGGGCTCCGCAATCCATGACGGGCAAATAGAGGCAAGAGAGGTCTGAGGGAGATGGTACGCCCTCGGACTTCTCTTGCCTACATCAAGGCGTCGTAGGACTTTTGATCTATCGGCACGTGAATCATGGTGAGACAACCCCGGGTACTCCGCCCGATTTGCAATTGGCGGCGAAATTCTTCCAGGGATGATGCCACAAAACCTTGGCCGCCAAATTGCTCCGCGATCCCCGCAAAGTTTGGCGTAAACACATCCACCCCGACGTGGGCGTAATGCATCCGAGATTGCTTTAGGTCAATTAATGACAATGATTGGTCCACAAATACCACCACCACGATGGGCAAATCGCGCGCAGCGGCGGTCGATAATTCGCCGAGGAGCATTAATAAGCCGGCGTCACCGACAAGCGCAATCACGACCTCATTCGGCAGAGCGATCTGTGCCCCAATGGCTGCAGGTAACGCATAGCCCATGGTTCCTAGGCCATTCGATTGTAGAATTTGGTTCGGATGTCGCGCGTGAATCAGATGGTTAGCCGCAATGCGCATGGCACCTGTATCAATGGTGATGACGGCATCCGAGCACTCTTCGTCGACGACACGGAGTACTTGATGCGGCGCGAGGACCCCTGGCGCGATGGTACTGACCCGCGCCTCGGCGGCATCCCACCGAGCCACGTGTTGCGCTCTTACCTTTTGGAACGATGGGTCACCTGCTGGTTCTCTTAAGGTTGAACCAACCCCTTCGAGATGTTTTAGAAAGGCAGCAGGATGGCCAACCCATCTGATGAAAGATGGAAATCCGGGAAATCGGGCCGGATCTTGTCCGATGCCGATCACCTGGAGCTCTGACCATACTTCCAACCAATCGCTCCGCAGCTCGACGGGATCGACACCGAGCGCAATCCTCACGTCTGCCTCCTGCAAAAAGTCGATCGCGATTTGATCAAAACTCGGGCTCAACCCTAAGGCGCCTAGGCTTAAAGGATGCGATTCATCCAAGACGCCTTTGGCCTTATACGTCGTCAACACGGGAATCTTTTGGCTTTCGACCACGGCACTCAAGAGTGCCGCGCTCTCCTTATCGACGGCTTCGAGTCCGACAATAAAGACGGGTCGGCGACTCTCTTGAATCATGGGGATAATTTTTCTGAGTACCGAGAGGTCCTCGACGGGTGGCACTCTTCCAGGCTTTTGAGTATCCTCTTGGCGCAACGTGTCCAATGCGACATCTACCGGCAAATCTAAGTGGATGGGGCCTGGGGGATAGGCTTTGACATCGGTGAGAGCTCTTGCCATGACTTCTCTGACATTTTGGGCACACACGGTTTCGGACCATTTGGTTACCGGACCAAACATCGTCACATGGTTCAAAATCTGATGCGGGTAAACATCTTTAAGCCGGGTTGCCACAGCTCCAGTCAAAAAGAGTATCGGTGATCGGTCCAGATACGCTTGTGCGGCACCGGATACCGCATTGGTAGCACCAGGTCCCAGGGTAGCCAACACCAAAGCCACTTTTCCGGTACGGCGATAATACGCATCCGCCATAAACGCGGCCCCCGCCTCATGGCTTGTCAGAACAAACTCGATGCCCTCCTGATGTAGGGCTTCGAGCATGGTCGCGACCTCCCCGCCTGGAATTCCAAAGGCCCATTCGACGCCGGTCTTCCGAAGCTCTTTTGCGATAAATTCCGCGACGGTCATGGTGTATCTCCTTTTGTATCGGGATCTCCGTGACTCATCCGGATTGTGGCTTCGACCAAAATATCGGTCGCGTCAAATAAGGCGCGTGAGTCGATACGCGCCCACCTCTCATGGGAAAATACCACGGGAATCTCGGTACACGCGAGCACGAGACCTTCACAAGGGGCCATCCAGGGACGTTGTGTAATGTCTATTAGCCTCTCTGCTCGATCTGACGTTGAACGACCAGCCTTCACATCCATAATCTCGGCCATCACTTCTTCTTGGGATCCGGGATCCGGGTAATGCCCCGTAATGCCATACTTCTGAAAGACCCCTTGATAGAGATCAAATTCCACCGTTGGGGTCGTAGCCAGAATTCCGACCGAGCGCACAGAAGTTTTAACGATCGCGAGCGCTACCTCTTCCAATAGGTTAATGACTGGCGTCGGCCGAACGGCTTGAGCGATATCGCGATAATAGTGGTGGGTGGTACTCGAAGGAATGACCAAAGACTCGGCACCACTTTCCATTAATCCCTTCGCGATATGGACCAGGGCGGGCACAGGAGAAGGCCCGGTCCCACGCATGTGGTCCAAGCGACTAGGCAGGTCCGGAGAACTCCAAATCCGCACCGGAAGATGTCCTTCGTCCCCCTTCACCGGAGTCTTCTCAATGAGTCTGCGATAGAAATAAGCCCCTGCCAGAGGACCTAAACCGCCGATAATGCCTACCGTCTTCTTCATTTAACGCCCTCTTTCCAAACTATGTGTCAAGCACGTCGTTCGAGGGGATCGGGGACACCTTGCGTCTCCATCACCTCAATCTCTTCTAGCGTAAGCCCTTTGGTTTCCTTACCAAGGATAAAGCCAACAATATACAAGGCCCAGACTAAAGCGGCAATTTTAAACGATCCCGCCAGTCCCATTGTTGTAGCCAAACCTCCCGCGATGAGTGGCGCAAATATTGAGGTGATCCGACCCACCCCGACCGATAGACCAAATCCTGATCCACGGATCGCGGTCGGAAATATCTCGCTCACATAAGTAATACCAAGCGTCCACGTCAACCCAGCCCAGGCTGGATAGGCAATCATCCCAATGGTCATGAAGGTCGCGGGTGACCGTGTATCAAACATCAGTACGCCACCCACCCCAGCAATAATAGCGCAGGCTACGGACAACGGTTTCCGACCAATGATATCACTGAGCCAGCCAACCAGCATCACCAACACAATGTACGACAACGTGAGCCAAGTGAGGTCGAGCAAGACATGGCCATAGGTCAGGTTTAATACGGTCTTCATATAGGTGGGCAAGAAAACCGCTAGGGCATAATAACAATAGGCTAGAGGAATGTATATCAGTATGCCCATCAAAAGATGGCGCCGACTTTGTCGCGTTCTGATGACTTCCCTTGCCCTTACGTGAGTCCGTGTCGCTTTAGCCTTCACCAGGCGTTGTTGAACGGCCTCAAACCTCGGAGATTCTTTTAATAATTTGCGTACGGCCCAAATGAGTACCCCAGGAATCAGGGCAACCGCAAACACGCCGCGCCAGCCGACCGGATGGATCACTAACGCCGTGAGTCCAATCGCCAAAAGATAGCCTAAAGGATACCCCACGTACATGATGGCCATCCCCCACCCCCGGCGTTTAGCGGGCCACATTTCAGCAGTAAAGGTGGCCCCAACGGGCAATTCGCCGCCGCCACCCACCCCCGTTAAAAACCGCATGACCCCTAACACTCCAATCGACCATGACAACGCGGTTAACGCCGTAACCACTGCATATCCGGCTATCGATAGGCTTAGGGTCCGTTTGCGACCGAGATAGTCGGTGAGAATACCAAATCCTATGGTGCCAATCGTGTAGCCAAACAAGAACAAGGACGCGATGAATCCTAACGCCAACGGTTTCGCGTGGAACGAGACGGCAATAAACGGCAAAGCCAAGGCGTAGATATTGATCACAAAGCTATCAAAAAGCCATCCTAATCCGGCTAGAATGGACGTGGCTACTCCATCGCGAACATTTTCCTGATCCATGTCTCCCTCCTTTCAATGACAACCGACCGCTCGCATTACATCTCCATATGCTTCACAACCGCGAGTGCTTGTTGCTTGGTCTCCAGATAGAGGTTACGCCCATAGGCATCAATGCCGACGATGAGCGGACCAAAATCTCGGACGCGAAACTTCCAGAGGCACTCAGGCATTAAATCGGGCCACCACATCTCCTCAATTTCTTCGATCTGTAAGGTTTCGGATGCGGCCGTCCCACCGACCAACCCCAAATACACCGCATGGTGTGCCTGAAGTAGTTTCGTCGAATCCTCTAAGAGGCCCCCTTTACCCGTGATGGCCTTGACCCCCTGTCCGAGTAATCCCTCGGTAAATCGGTTCATGCGGGTGCTCGTCGTCGTACCGACCGAGACTTTTACGTAGCGACCCTCTTCAAGACGCACGCCGGGTGCGGTGTGTAAGCAGATGGCACCCGTTAAATCAGGAGGGATGTCCACTTTTTGATCAAACATACGGATTAATGTGGCATCTCTTAGCCCATAGATGTGACCGTTAACGGTCACAACATCCCCCACGTGCAATGACATCACCACATCATCGGTTAAGGGCGTCGTGAGCTGATAGTCGGCCATCACGCATCTCCTCTCCAAAATACTGTTCAGAATCCTATGGCAAGGTCACCTGTCGAGCGTATCGTGAGGCGCCCCCGGCGAGCCGCCCAACATTGGATGTTGACCGCGACCGGGTTTTGAGAAATGTGGGTGGCCGCATGCTCGACATGCACCGCCAAAGCCGTATTGATCCCACCCAACCCCATGGGGCCAAGACCGCTGGCGTTAATCGCCTGGAGCAAGTCCGCTTCGAGGCCGGCCACCTCTGGATCCGGATTCCTTTCGCCACAGGGTCGGATAATCGCCTTTTTAGCCAACAGCATACAGAGATCAGAACTGCCCCCGATCCCCACCCCCACGATGACTGGTGGACAGGGGTTGCCCCCAGAGCCCACCACACTCTCGAGCACGAAGCGTTTAATGCCAAGGACACCATCAGCCGGCAGCAACATCCGAAAATAGGTCATATTTTCGGAACCCGATCCCTTGGGTACCACGACAACCTCGACATCATCCCGGTCTTCGACAAAATCCCAATGAATCACCGGCACCCGATACCCGGTATTGGTTTGTGGGTTCTTCCGGGTAATCGGCGACACCACACTCGACCGCAAGGGATGACTGGTCGTCGCTCGCTCGGTCCCCTGCCGGATGGCTCGTTCGATCGCCACAGGATTGGCCTCGGCATACTCCCCGACCTGAACAAAGTAGACCGGCGTGCCGGTGTCTTGGCAGATCAATAAGTTTTCCCGATCCGCGGCGCCAATATTTTTTCGAATCGTCCCTAAGATAGTCTTTCCGATCGGCGCGGTCTCTCCCTGCTCTGCATTCTGCAGGGCTATCCGCACATCCGGGGGCATGTCCTTCAATGCCTTCACATAAAGCATAGCGACGGCCTCAGCCATCTGCTTGTATCTATCGCGGGACCACATCGTTCACCACCTCCTTTAATTCTTCGGGAATGTGCCGCGTAAAGGCGATATCACGTGTCATCGTTTGCATCGTTTTCGATTCGGAGGACTGTTGTACATACACCGTTTTCAACCAATGGGCGTGATCTTCGTGCGGATAATCTTCCCGATAGTGGCTGCCTCGGCTTTCGGTACGAACCAAGGCGCTTCGGACAATCATTTGAGACACCGTAATCAGACTCTCCACGTTCAGGGCATCGCCCCATCGCAAGTTATATTCCCGATCCCCACCTACACTAAGGTGCTCGACACGGGCTTCTAGTTCCTCTAAGCTTTCTTGGCATGCGATGAGGTCCGCCTCGCGCCGCACCAAACCGCAGCGGTCCCACATGAGACCCTTCAATTCCAAGAGTAAATGCGCGGGATTACCGCCCTGGCCTCGCCGCCAAAACCGCGTGTGATGGACGGCTCGTCGCTCCCATTCGGCCTCGCTGGTAATCGTCAGAGAAAGGTCCATGGCCTCGCGCCCCAGGGCATCGCCCACCCGGCGCCCATAGATGGTGGACTCAGCAACCCCATTGCCTCCCAGGCGGTTGGCACCATGGACCCCTCCAGCATCTTCTCCGGCCACATAAAGCCCCAAAAGGCTCGAATGTCCCGCGGCATCGATCGCCACCCCACCCATGTGGAAATGCGCTGTCGGGGATACTTCAACCGGGCCGGTGGCCAAATCACACCCAATATCCTTTACACGCTGCACCATGCCCGGAAAGGTCTTGCGGACAAATGCCGCCCCAAGGTGACTCACGTCAATGAATACTCCCCCTTGGGGACCATGGCGACCGTTCATGATTTCCATGTATCCCGCCCGCGCCACGACATCGCGGGTCGCCCGTTCCAGGTGCTCTTTATCATAGTGGACCATATAGCGCTCCCCACGCGCATTGAAGAGATAGCCGCCCGCCCCCCGTAGTCCTTCTTCCAAAACACTACCCGTGACCCGGCCGGCTCCAGCCAAAAGCCCGGTGGGATGAAACTGCACCATTTCCATATCGCGCATCAGGGCCCCTGCACGGTACGCCAACGCCAACCCATCCTCCGATTTCTCCAAGGACGGGGCCGCAATTTTGTACATCGTGGGGCCACCACCGGTCGCCAAGAGCGTGGCTCGCGCCGAGATGCCAACAAATTCCCCACGTCGGATATCCAGTACCAAGGCTCCAACGACACGGTCCTCCTCGGTGACTAATTCCACCGCCCGATGTTCTTCCAAGACGTGGATGCCACGCCCTAACACCTGGTCGCGTAAACGTTCCATGATTTCGATACCGGTTAAATCCCCCCGATGCACCGTGCGATCAAAACTTTGCCCGGCAAACGCCTTTTGGTGAATCGTTCCGTCTTCGCGGCGATCAAAGAAACAGCCGACCCGGGTCTCCAATTCATTAATGGTCTCGGGCGCATCTTTCACCAACGCCCAGGCAAGTTCTTGGTCGTTAATATAGCGTCCACCCTTTAAGGTATCGGTAAAATGGCGCTCGATGGAATCCCGTGGATCCAACACCACGTTGAAGCCTCCCTGCACCATCCGTGTGCAACCGCTTTTCCCCAATAGGCCTTTCGTCACCACCAGAATATCGAGAGAGGGGTTTTGGTCATATGCGTGGAGCGCGGCAAAAAGACCCGCTCCCCCACTCCCCAAAATAAGAATATCCACCGATTCGGTCCTCACCTTATCCCCCCTCCTTGACGATGTATTGCAACTTCGGTATGGGGCGCTCGCGATGGCCCATGAATCGCCGCACAATGAGCTTCTGCTTAAGCTGCGCAATGGCCCGGGTTGGCGCGATATTTTTTGGACAGACCTCGACACAACTCATATGCGTGTGACATTGCCACACCCCGGACCTTGCCTGCCCGACCACGGCCAACCGTCTATCGCGCGCGTCATCGCGGACATCCGCTATGAGGTTGTACGCGCGATTCAAAGCCGCCGGCCCCAAAAACTCGGGCACCGCCGTCATTACGTCACAGGCGGAAAGACAGAGACCACAACTGATGCATTCGAGACCCAAATCAATCGCTTCACGGAGCTTGGACCGGGGCGACGCCACGATCGGATCCTGCACCTCTGGCCGCGGGGTCAAATAGGGACGGACCGCCTCATATTTGGAGAAGAAATCTCCCATGTCCACCACCAGGTCCTTGATGCGCCCCTGATGTCGCATGGGTTGGAGCGTCACCACAGGACCAAGCCGGTCAAGTCCAGTACGGCACGCCAGTCCTTCTTTGCCGTTAATCACCATCCCACAGGAACCGCACATCCCGACCCGACACGAACAGCGAAACGATAGGGTTTCATCCAGTTCGTTTTGAATGTAAAACAGCACGTCTAACACCGTCTGCTGGGCCTTGGTGTCCACTGAATACGATGCGGTTCCCGTGGAGCGTTCCACACGAACGGTCACTTGCAAGACTTTTCCTCCCTACCTTTAGCCGATAACAAGAAATGGGTGATGATACAAAAACGCCCACAGAATGTCCATCCCCCAAAACACCGTAAACATCCCCAAAATCAACAGGAAATAAAGGACCCAGCGCGCACGTGCCCCGTCCCAGGTTTCTTTCAGGATCCCATGAAGCCCATTTAATCCGTGGTAGACGACGGTTACGAGCAGTCCGACATCCAAGACCACAAAGATCCCGTTTCTTAGACGCTCCGTGACCACCGCAACACTGGTGTTCATAAAATGTTCGACCCAGAGATGACCCCCTAAAAACACCACCAGTAGGATGGCCGTGAAGCGTTGCAACACCCAAGCCCAGGATACGGCGGGCTGCAGCGGTTCCGAATGCACTGGGGGTTCTGTTGAAACATGCTCGGTAGCCAAAAAACTCCTCCTTTATCCCTCACCGGACAATATCCGGCAACAACACCAAGACACCTAGGCCTAACAGGAGAGCCGCCGTCGTCATCGTAAGCCAGATCCCCAGACGACTGCTTCGGATCATCCCTCCAAAGTCAGCCACGATAAGTCGGATTCCGTTGAGTCCGTGGACCAAGACAATCCCGAACAACACCAAGTCGGCCCCGATAAATAGCGGCGCTTTTACGACGCCGGCGACTGCATTAAAATGCTTTGCCCCATGGGGCAACAACACCGCACTCAATAGAATGAGATGGAGATACAGATAGCCCAGGATGAGCAGGCCGGAGATCCGATGCGCGATAAACATCTTGTGTCCTCGAGTCTCTTGATGATTCATGTGACAACCCCTTAAAAATTTTTAAACAATGTTGTGAGCTTTCGCGTCATTCTGATAAAATAATAGCCAATCACTTTTAGATCTGAAAAGCCCCAATATTGAACTATTCCTATAACAATTTGGATCTAATTGAGGAGGAATGCCCGTGCAATTACACCATATCGAAGCCTTTGTCACCGTGGTGGAATACGGCACGGTCACCGAAGCGTCCCATCGTCTGCGCATTGCCCAACCGGCGTTATCCCGGTACATCCATACGTTGGAAAAAGAGTTGGGTCAACCGCTCTTCGATCATCACGGAAGGCGGTTGCATCTGACCCCTTTTGGCCAATGGGCCTATGATAAGGCACGCCATATCCTCGAGGAGACACGGTCTTTTGCCCAGGGGCGCAATGGCCGAAATCTCAACCTCGGAGCCAGTTTGACAACGCTCACCACGTTTCTTCCAGCCGCCATTCGAGAATTTCGCGAATGCGCACCGGACTCGGAAATTCACGTGGAAACGGGTCTTAGTGCCGACATTTACGAGTTAGTCGGCAACGGCCGCGCCGAAGTCGGGATCGTATCCGACGCAAGTCCGCGCGCGTCGTACCGCGTCATCCCCCTATTTACGGACCCGCTCTGGGTCCTTTGTCCTGCCGATACCCCGTGGCACGATATGGACGTGCTATCGATTCAAGAACTTCACGGCCAGCCGATGATTATGATGACGCAACGGACGTTGCTACGATCCGATCTGGATGCCCTGTTTCGCAGCCACTCAATCAGCCCCGATATTCGGATGGAAGTCGACAACGTTGATGTGATCCAACGTATGGTGTCGGCTGGTCTGGGCGCCACCATTCTTCCGCGCTCGGTATGCATAGAAGCCAGCCAACGCGAGGGATGGCGAGCCATCGCGCTGGAAAATCCTGAGTATCCGTCATCCGCACCCCGTGGACTAAGTCGTATCTTCGGTCTCATAACCTTATTAGCGGAACCATCACCGATTGCCTGGACCTGGATCGATCTCTGTGTCGAAATGGCTCGGAAGTTCCAACAGGTCGATCCAAAAGCCCTTGTCCTGTAGTTCTGTCGCATAGTCCCCTAGCGGTACCATCTATCTGAAAAAGAGGTGAGTCCCCTTGATTGATCAAAAATCCCAGGCCCCCCAATATCGTTTAGCCAAAGTTGTCGGGGTCCTAGCCATCATGGCATCGGCGCTATCGCAAGAATACGGGTCAGGCATCAATTTTGTAGCCCCCCAAAGTCTTAGTGTTTACCCCAAAATTGAATATTTAGTCCCCCTAGCAATGTTTGTCACCGGCCTCTTTTATCTACCCAAAGTATTTTTATCAGATGCGCCGTAAAACTCCGCCGTTCAGGGCGGAGATATCAGGCGCTGACCCCGGAGGGGTCAATCCGGCG
>JAJYPK010000245.1 GCA_021795465.1 Bacillota bacterium | reverse complement strand
ATCTGGGGGTAACCTGGGATCGTCTGCGGGAAATTCTCCAAAATTGGCCGTCCGCAATCGCTATTTTAAGCAGGGCGTAGCTCCCGGTCCACACGCCATGCCCATCTTTGCCGGTGTATGGATTTTATTGCGGTACGGATCATCGGATAACCGATGGGACGACTAGGAACCGTTCTGATGGACTTACTCAAGTCTGATCATCACTGACCAACCCTGGCCATCTTCTTGCTTCATCATGCCACTGCTTTTTAGGGCCATTGGCCGGTCATCCACAGGCGGGCACTCCACAAGCTGTCATCGAGCAGTGCTGCCTTTAGGCAGAAACGGGTTGGGAGTTCCCAACCGAACTCTCGGCCACGTGTCGTAAGTTAATCGCCGCGTTTACATCGCGGTCATGATGGGTCTGGCACGCGGGGCACGTCCACTCCCGCACCGCGAGCGGCATCTTGGGCATTTTATATCCATAGGTGGAACACGTTTTGCTACTCGGATACCAACGAGTTACGACGACCACCGTCTTTCCGCGTTGGGCCGCTTTGTACTCCAGCTGACGGCGAAATTCGCCAAAGCCCATATCCGCGATCTGACGCGCCAGCTTGTGATTTTTAAGCATCCCGGCCACGTTCAGGTCTTCGATGGCGATCACGTCGAAGCGCCGCACGAGATCGGTGGTCAATTGATGCAAGGCGTCCGCCCGGATATTCGCAACCCGGGCATGGAGCCGGGCGATGCAGATCTGGGTTTTCGACATATTCCGCGACTAGGGAATGTGCACTCCTTTCGGAATCGGTTCGCCGGGCTTGAGCCCGGCCCGGACTTTCGCGACCTCCATCTGGCGACTGAATTGCTTTGAGATAACCGGCGAGGCTTTTCTAAGGTCGCGGCGTAGGCTTTCGGTCCCCGGATCTTTTCGCCAGTCGCGAGGGTGGCGACCGCCGATACACCCAAATCCACGCCGACCACCGCTTGGTTTTCGCGGCGGACGACAGGCGGATCCGGGATCTCGACGGTGACACTCAGGAACCAGCGATCGGCGGTGCGTGATATGGTGCCTTCCACGACTTTCCCGACAAACCGCACCGGTTCGTGCATCCGCACCGAGCCCAGTTTGGGAATATGTACCCGCGGTCCTTTGATGGCAAACTGATCATTCGTGAGAGTAAAGTTGTCGTGACGACCTTTCTTCTTAAAGGTCGGATACTCGGCGGTGCCCTTAAAGAAATTCTTAAACGCTTGACCCAAGTGCATAATCGCCATTTGCGGTGCGTTTTTGGTGACCTCCAGCATCCACGGAAACGCGTCCCCCTTCAGGGCATTGAGTTGACGCCGCAGCGCGGCGTCTGACGGTTTCGGCAACGTCGGGTCTCTTGTCCACGCGTCATATTGCTGCTGCCATTGGTCCAAGGCCCAGTTATACGCGAACCGTGCTGTCCCGGACGCTTTGCGGAAGTACGTCTCCTGCACATCGTTGGGATCAAGAGCAATCTGGTGGCCGAGAATCATGACGACGCCTCCTCGACGGCCTTCTTCACGCCATCCAACAATTTTTGGTTCTTCCGCGAGCGACTGCCGTAGAGCCGAGCCGAAAACACGGTGATGATTTCGAGGACATCCTGAGCCAAGTCTTCCTCAAAAGTCGTGTCCTCGCCGTGACTGAGAATCACCACTTCCACCTGCTTGGCTTCGCAAATGGCGAACACGAGTTCCACCCCAAAGCGTAAGAGCCGATCCTTGTGCGTCACAACCAGCCGACCCACCCGGTCGGCGAGGATGTCATTGAGGAGGCGTTTCAAGCCCTTCTTGTGGTAGTTCATGCCGGACCCAAGGTGGGCGACCACCTCAAACGTCCAGCCTTGGCGGGCACAGTAGAGTTCTAGTACTTACTTTTGGCGCTCCAGATCGTCTTTCTGGTCATGGCTGGAAACCCGCGCATAGGCCACGGTTTTACGCGGCTGGTTAAGTCGGTGAAACGGCTCAGGTCGCAGACGGGCCAGATCATAACGCCGATACCCACCCGCCGTGCGTTCATCGGGTACCAGTTTACCTTCATGCTCCCATCGACGTAAGGTCGAGGGGGTGACTCCTAAAAATTCTGCCGCTTCTCGAATGCCTACAAGTTTTCGATTCATGACTAAATTATACAATGATGGGTGATCATAGGTAAACTTCTAACAAACTGTTAAAACCCTCGTATAACTCCCTAAAGACGGGAACGTCCGAAGATATACCCCAGTGTAGCAGTGGCAATCCCGGTGACCGCCGTGGCCCACACGCTATACCGATTAGCTAATCGGGTGTCGAGGCTATCCATCCGCTTGTCGAGCCCATCGATACGCCGGGAGATATTTAAGTCTAAGTCATCGACACGTGTCGATAGGTTGGTAAGGCCATCTTGGAAGCGTCTTGAGAGGTTTGAGTTTAAGCCGTCGATGCGTGCATTCATGTCGTTAAAGCGTCCGTTCACGTCGTTAAATCGTTCGTTGATGTCATTAAACCGTTCGTTCAGCTGACTTATCTGATTACTGATGAGAACCCATGGCATTTCTAGCAAGTGTCCGGGTTTCTGGGCATTGCTGTCTTCACCGCTCACGGGATTCTCCCCTTTCGCATCGCGCATAATTACCTCCCAGTATAGCATGGAGCATAGGGCACCGGTGTTTCGAACACGGGTTATTCGGCGGTCCCGAGAAAACTCGTGTAATCCGAATCGGTGCGGAAGATACGTCTATTGTAGTCGAGAATGCATAGAGGATTTCTGTATAACTTTCCCTCTTTGGGGATGTGTGTAGAGGTGAATGTCTCTGATGTCTCGTGCCTCGCAAACCGCAATTTTTGCTCTGTTTAACGATATCGAAGGGCACGTTAAAAAAATTATAAGGCGCATGGCGCAAACCTTAGTGCAAGAAAGCTCGAGTAGGTGCGGGATCCGGCATGCACTTATTCGGCATAAGGCAGGAATCGGTACTCTTTTTCTAGGATGGTGATGCTCTTGTCCACGGAATCCCAAGGATCCTTAATTTTGTCCCAATTAGGCCAGGGAACAGCGCTGGAAACCATGGTCCAATATGGTTCAAGCAACTTCATCATTTTTTTGGAGCTTTCGGAGCATTTGTGTCGCTCGCCTTCTGAAAGTCCTCTTTTTTTAGCCCAGTTCCAGGTGAGTACACGATATAACTCTCCAATAATCCAAGGCGACCAGATAGGGGTA
>JAJYPK010000087.1 GCA_021795465.1 Bacillota bacterium | reverse complement strand
CATGTTGCTGGCGGGATAAGCGGTGGCGAGTCAGGAGGGTCACTCCGAGGGTCTCTCGACCCGCGACGCAGCCATGGTGGTTCCCCCAGAATCTCCGCCCTTTAGGGCGGGGAGGTTCAAAAGCTTAATGATGCGCGTTCGGAGGGCGTGTCTCGTCACGAGCATCAAGACAGACAAGGAGGTTGCCGCCTCACTTTCTTTGGAGGATGGGCGTTGTGGGCCGCGTGTAACCACTCGTCCGCGAAGCGGAGTCCTTCCAGGGTGAGTCGCGGCTCCAATCTTGCGGGGATCCCTATATACGGATGGATGCGCCGCGACCAGCCGCCCGTCAGGATGACTGCCGCATCGTTTCCGATGGTGTCGCGGGTGTGTTCAATGAGTCCCCTGACCATGCAGACAAAACCTTGGCCCACACCGGTGCGAATCGCCTGTTCGGTGTTTTTTCCAATGATCCAGGGCTCAATCGATGGAAGCACCGGTGGTAAACGCGCGGTGCCTTTTGCTAGGGCTTGGGTCAAAAAATGGGGACCGGGAGCAATGGCCCCTCCGAGATACACGCCGTCGACGACTGCGTCCACGGTGGCGGTGGTACCGACGCTTACGACGACGACCGGTCGGCGGGAAAGCACCCAAGCGGCCAGGGCATTCACGAAGCGGTCCGCTCCTAAGTTGGCCGGAGGGTAGTCTACCTCAAGTCCGTAACCTGGCGGTACGATTTCTATCGGTCGAGCTAGACTTATGCTTTCTAGCACCTGGAGAAGGCAAGGCGTCAACAGCGGCACCACCGAGGCCACAATCGCCCGATCAACCCCGTCGACGTGCGATTCCAACAGCAGCGCCTGCACCATTAGGCGGTATTCATCCGCCGTACGCCGCACATCCGTCCCCAGCCGCCATTCCTCAACCCAACGCCCTTGGCTGAAAAGCCCAATTTTTATATGGGTGTTTCCGATATCCATCGCCATGATCAAGGCACCGGGCACCTCCTTGTGAGAAACAGTCTTATGCTATCACACTTGTGGCCAGGAATTGGATTCGAGATGTTACTCCCGAGGATGTTGGCGGACCTCCTAATAAGGCGATAGACATTCTAGGTATTCATCACTATAATGGCGTTCATACGTGCCGCAGACTGCTATTTGGGAGGTGCTGGATATTGGGCAACGCCGGTGAAGAGAAGGGGATTGACCCCGGGGGGTTTGAGAAAAGCCGCCAGATTCTAAGGTCTCCACAGCCAAGATTACCGGGGTGAGCGTGAGCAACGCCAGTGCGAGGGCATCGGACGGGCACTCTTTGAGCCTAACCAAGACCCTCCTTCGAGAAGCCTTGGGTCGAGTGCAACTGAGGGACTTGACGGCGGTTATGGGAGCGGTTGCCTCGACCCCGGACCATGGTCATCGTGAGGACAGTAGGAGCGCATGACGTAACGGGTGGACAAGAAGGGCGTCGAGGCTGCTGGAGCAGGGTTCCCCGGGTTCCCTGCAGAGGCCGTGCGCTTCGCACCACCCTGAGATCATGGGGACGGGCATCCTTGAAACAATGGCTAAAACAACATCGGGGGCTGTTCGTTCCCAGCGGACTATACGTGGTGCCCTTAGGCGCGAACCGCGCCCGAATCTGCCGATCATCACCCAACAATACCTGATCCAGATGGCGACGCCGCTGAAAAAGCCCGTCAAGTCGACGGTCTGTGTCGCGATCGCCCCGTGGGAGTTGGCATCAGATGGTAGAAAAGCTCGTGTCGGCCAAAAATACCGTCACCGTGTTCGAAGGTGCTGCGTTGGACTCGGAAATGAAGCTTGTGATCGGCGTACTCGCGGCCGGGGTCTACCAGTACACCACTCACAATGGGCAATATGATCCGGGTTTACTCTTAGTCTTCGAGGAATCCCACCAAGTCTTAAAAGGGTCCGGGTCTGATGCCGGTGGCGTGAACGGGGGATCATCCGTTTTGAACAGCGGTGAGACTATATACGAACAGATGTGGAACGAAGCCGCTGGATGGAATCTCTTCTTAGTGTCCATTAGCCAAATGCCCAGTCGATTGCCGCCCTCTGTCATTTCGAACAGCGGGTTAGTCTACGCATATGCGTTAGATGACGCAACGGATCGGGAGGTTATCATGCGGAAAATCGCCCGCGACCCCTGGCTTGACCACCGCGAGATTGAACGTTTCTTTCCACGGATGCCGATTGGTTGGTGCATTGCGAAATCCTCTCGCGTGCAGGACTTCAAAGGAGCGGACTCGTCCGTGGTGGCCACGGATCCGTTGATCGCGGAACCGGTCACCAATAACGAACTACGCCGAGAGGAGACGCCCGCCCCGGTGTAACTCGCAGAGAGACACCATATCTAAGCTCCTGCCAGGCACACACCTGGCGAAGGCATTTTCTCCGTTTTCTCGGTATCCGGATTCCCGTGCTTGATCATAGACTCCTCGCTCATATTCGGCGCAGCATTCGTCAGGTTGATCGGAGCAATTGCCGTCATTAAGCGTTGTGGCAAAAAAACGAAATCCAGCCTACCGTTTAGGGTACGAACGCCCTTGAATCTCCCTCATTCGCTCCAAGAACATTGTCTGCTGACAACCGAGCGATGGGTGGGGCGGTTGGCCCATATTGGGGGTTGAACCGATTGGATCGGGGGCGATGAGAGCGGGGGTTACTGTATGCGCATATGTTTAATCGCTTCAATGTAGATTTCGGTATGTGCCGCATTCAGCGAGTAATACACCTTATAGGGGTCGACGAGGATGCGGTAGGTCCCCATGTATTGCTCCTCGGGCGATGGCCTACTGGTTCCCAACACCTGGATTTTCCGTTCAATTTCGCCCATCAGTCGCCGGCGATACGCGGCGGTTTCACGGACCGAAAATCGGGGACTCTCGATGGCTTCGAGCAAGCGGAGGGCCTCACGCGACCAGCGAATCGTGAGGCTCACCGGTCTACTCCTTCGTCCAACAGTCGGAACGCCTCTTCGGTGGAATAGACGCGGCCCTCTCGGATGTCTTCCTTCGCCCGTCGGATACTCGCTTTCAGGTCTGCGTCCCCCTCAATTTCCACACTCACATCGTTCAATAATGGGAGGCGCGCGATGAGGTACGGCACGCCGTCCACGACGACAATGGTGTTCTCGTCGTCCACGACGCGATGAAACTGCTCGGCGTCGGACCCATCTAATCGCTTCAACACCTGACACCCCTCCTTTTGAGGTCCATTATACCACTCGGCTCGTCGCAATCGCCAACCGCGAGACCCTGACACCTGGCAATTCGTGCTTCGCGATGCGAAATGACATAATCCGGATGTGCCTCCGCATGGACGAAGGCTCACAGCGCTCACGGGCGGCCGCTTCACCCAAAACAGTCCCAATGAAGGAGGTTTCTTTGATGCCTGATAGCCTTATGCAACGCGGCGGAGGGGTACTTCCCGAAAGGACGTTTTCTGCTGGCCACGTTTGGTGCAGCCATGCGCTATGCCGGCCCGCGAGAAGCAGTCTTTCACGGCCTGGTGCGGAGAAACTACGGGGCGACCCACTTCATCGTGGGACGCAATGCCGCCGGGGTCGGCAACTTTTACGGAGCGGATGAGGCTCGTCTCTTGTTCGAGCGTTTGGCTGAGGACATGGGATTACTGCCGCTCACCTTCGATAAAATCGGATATTGCCCGAAGTGCTTGGGGATGGCTTCCCTGAGGTCATGCCCGCATCAGTCAGCCTGGTTTTCGATGTTGGGGACGAGGGTCCGCGATCTGCTCTCCCAGGGAGAGCGACCGCCGGTGGAAATTATGCGGCCCGAAATCGCCGACATTTTGGTGGAGGGATATCGCCCTCAGGAAGGCCACAGGCACGTTATCATGGGGGACGCTACACCAATTCCGCACTGCCCGTCGGCTTATGGGTCGCGTAGGTCCCGCAAGGGTGCCTCGGTAAAGGATTGCGCGGGTATCCGGAGTCCGGCCCGAATGAACTCCCGGGTGTCGTGAATCATCTGAGGCCAGGCGAACGTACGGTGGCTTGAATCCAACCGGATCATGGCAACCCTTGCAAATGACGAGCCATTGCGTGTCCGGTCGGACACGGCTCCCCGGGCCCCGCCACAGAGGTGATGGTAGCCATAGCAAACGTTTTTGGATCTCGAGAGATGAAGGGGATCTGTGGGTCGGGCAACGATGCCAGATTCGGCTCGATCACCAATGTCGAGTGGCCACATCAATCGGATCGTGTCGCGGGTCCGACCCAAACACGGCCAGAAGGTCCCCGATTGTCGTCACGCGGTGTTGAGTGTTTTGTGGATGGGTTGCCGGACGCCACACCCCCAAACAGAGGGACCCGTTGATCTTTGGCGAACAACGTCAAGATGCCTTGTTTCAACGCTGATCAGTGATCTTCCAAATGACCGTGGGTCCCAAGACTCCGTGTGGGCAACGCTTTGAGAAAGAGTCGGAAAGGTTTATGGAACGCGTCGGGGGCCCTGGTTACCGGGCGGTCTATTGGGTTTCGATGGGGGACACGCGGGGACGTTGCAAAATCAGCGCCATGTTACCGACAACTATGCGATAGGGGAGCTTCGGGGGGTTTTTAGAATAGGTAACATGGACAGATTTAGGCTCTATCATAGCGGGACACGGTTTGGGTTCAACGTGGAAGTCATTTGGGGGTGACCCTGCGTGGCGCTAATACCGAAACACCGAGTCTCAATCCTGATTTTATGAAGTATCTGGCACCCTAATAGACCGGATTCCAGCTAGAACCGCCATTGGTGGTGGCAAAGAGTGAACCCCCACCGGTCTCAAACCATCCGTCTTGGGCATTCACGAAAGTTAAGTTCCCAATGGTGGTCAGAATATGAGAGGGAAACCTATGCACGGTCCATGAAGACCCGCCATTGCTAGAAATTGCCCAGTCCTCATTCTCAAACATGATCCATTGCACGTTCCCATGCGATCCAGCGAATAGTAGGGGTTGTCCCAGTCGGTTGGCTTCATGGTTCACCGCCGTGTTAACGGTGGCGAGCGTCTGCCGGGTGTTTTGATTCTGGGCCCAGTGCCAGCTAGCTCCTCCGTTGGTGGTCCACCAAGATGTATGATTATAGGGAGACCCAACGACCCCATCACGACCGATAAATGCGACTAAGTTCAGCGAATCGGCGCTGGAGAAGTGAGGGAGGGTTACCGTGGACCACTGTGCTCCTCCATCATGGGTGTGCCACAGTTGATTGTTTCTTACCACCCATCCGGACTGTGGGCTAGTGAAGTCCATAGACGGCCTCGCCGTGTCCATGTTCCAGGTAAGGGACGTAGGGAGAGTAGAGATTTTGGACCAGTGTTTTCCTCCATCATGCGTAACCAGGACGGCATTGGGCTGGCCAGGTGCGCCGAGGCCGTATCCGAGGTTGACGTTGACGAAAGCAATGCTTTGGATAGGGGCCGCACTAGGAGGGAAAATTTGGTGCCAGGTGCGACCGCTATCCACAGTTTGGAACACCGTGGTGTTACCCGCGCCGGTCACTAACCAACCTACTTGGGGAGTTACAAAACTTAATGACCGAGGACCCGGGATGCCATTCAAACCATAAACCGAGGAGTACGGATTCCATGCGGCGCCCTGGGATTGTGTGGACCATATCGATGTGGTTCCAAATCCGTCTGCGGGTACTCCGCCTGCCAGGTAGGCAATATTTGGGTTGACTGCGAATAGGGGTCCCGGAGCCAAACCTGGGCCGTTAGGGGTGGCACCGTTTGCATCTGGCGCCGGACCGGCGCCGGCTGTCGATTTTGCTGCACGCACAGTCCATCCCTGACCGACCGTGTGACTTAATACGGTATAGGAGGTTTGGCTCATGCCGGACCCACCTAGTAACATGACCCACACAGCATTGGTTCCAGCCAGTCGGATTCTTGCGGCAACGGGCAGTGGGGACGCGAAGGTGTGGGAGGGAGTCCATTTTTTGCCTCCATCGATGGTCTTCCACACTTTATGTTGGCTTACGGCCCATCCAATGTTTGCGTTGAAGAAGGCGGTCGTTAACGGTGTAAAAGGGCTCGCCATGTGTTGCCATTGGCGGCCAGCATCATGCGTGACGTAAAGTCCGTTCGCCTGTGAATTGTTACCGAGTACCGCATATCCGACTTGAGCGGTCGCCATACTCAGCGTAACGAGGATCTTGGTTCCTTTGTAAAACCGACTCCAGGTGCGACCACCGTTGCTCGTGCCTACGACGAGATGATCACTCCATACCCAACCATTCTCTGGCCCTATGAATTGAATGCCACGAAAGTTGGTGGATCCTAATCGGTAGACGCGGGACCATTGTGTGCCCCCATGGGTGGTCTTCCAGATTTGGCCTGATCCGGCTGCCCACCCTACATGGCTTGAGGGAAAGTCAATCGCCGTCATAGAGGACTGAGCGGCCATGGCTGGAGTCACCCTGATGGTTGAACTGTGCGCCCCATTGGGTGAGGATTGATTAGTGGTGGATGGAGTGTGTGATGCAATGGGAGCAGTCGAAGGAGAGGATGAACCAGCCGCGGCTCCGCACCCAGTTACTAAGAAGGCGGCCGCCAGGATTCCCATGTGTTTGGCTACGAATGGCATCGAATATTTCCTCCATGGAATCGGTTCGGTGATACAAAAACGTCAATGTAGCTTCGAAGGTTACAGACTGATGGGTGCAAGAGTTGATTAAAATCAAAGAGGAAAATCAAACAAGAAGTCTCTGTCTTTACCCGATATCTGGAGGCATCCAGTGCCTTGTTCCAAAACCGCGGACAACCGGTTATTTTGTTGGACACGAAGAAACAAGCGAATGTCGAGAATTACGAGAACGGGGGTTGCGAATATCGCCCGAAAAGCAAGTCCCTCAACGTGAACGCCTGTGACTTTCCGTACCGAGAGTTGGGCAAGGCCATCCCTTACGGGGTCCACGCCCCCGCTTTGGACAGATTTTGGATACGAATTTAGAAGTGGTCGCGCTTTCTTGAGGGGAACCAAGGCATGGATAAGTAAGCCCCGTTCATAATGGGGTTTGGCTAATAATTGCGACCGTCGGCGGCTACTGTATGTGACAGGCAGTGAACGCTACGGCGATCCCCGGTCTATTGCTGCAATGGGACGAGTGACTCGCCGTCTGCCGGGCTTAAGATGCTGACGGAGGCTTTACGCTTGCTGGTCGCGACCGCCTCATGATTTGACAAGTTGGGATGAACCGACCTCGTTGCGTCACCTGCGCGTCCGAGGGCATATTACCACGACCTTCGTTGCCCGATCCGACCACTGGACTGGGTTTGTCGACGCACTCAGTCACTGGTTGGGACCTCCTGAGACATTTGTTGTAGAGGCGGCTGTTTCGCATTTTGGACGAGGGACCCGTGAATGTCGTAAATTCCGCATCGGTCGATTAGATCACTGCGAATTTTCGTGGGAACATTGACCCACGGCGCATCGGGTGGATATTCATTGAGACTGACGTTCGGCGATGTCGAAGATGATTGGGTAGGACGGGTTCTAGGTTTCGGGTCGGAAGTTAGGATGACGGTGGTGGAGTCGATCAGGTGTTTCGGGCATTGGTCCAAAGTCATGGGAAGGTTAGCGGTCTCGGAACACGGGCGGTTGGAGACCCAGAGGGTGCTGTTGAGTCGATTGGGGTGTTGGTCCCCCAAGTGTAGCGCGGGCTCTTGCTTCGTTGTACAATAGGTCAATGGACATGATCGCAATGGAATGGCGTGGCCGCCCGTGGTGGTGGAGAGTGGCAACGGATACGTTTTGTCAAGATTAGATCACCATCTTATGGGATGCGCGAGCACTCGGATCCACTGCCAAGCACGGGATAATGCGGCCGATGCAATTTAGCGAACATTGGACTATCTTGCGGAGCCAGGCCATTCTCGTATTCGAGTCGACAAAAACGATCGCGTAAGTCGAGATGGGTAACAGGCACCGCCATGATGCACCCTGATAATGGGAACTGGGAGTGGTAATCCATGCGACACTTGCAGGAAACGGACTATCCCGCGATTATTTCGAAGCTTGACGAGTGGTGGGGTGGACGCCCGATGCGGGGGCTCTTACCCCGCTTATTCTTTCAGCACTTTAGTGACACCAGTTGGGTAATAGAGGATCATGGCGAGGTCGTCGGCTTTCTCATAGGATTCTTGTCGCAAGTCTTTCAAGATACCGGCTACATTCATTTTGTCGGCGTCCATCCGTTATATCGCGCAAATGGCCTCGGTAAGCAGCTTTACGAGCAGTTTTTTAAAGCGATGCGGGACCATGGGCGACACATTGTGGAGGCCATCACGTCGCCTGTCAACCGTGAATCGGTGGCTTTTCACACCCGTATGGGATTCGTCGTGGTACCGGGCGATGCCATAGTCGAGTCGATTCCCGTTCACCGCAATTACGATGGGTGTGGGGGAGACCGAGTGATATTTCGCAAAACACTCGTGCGTTAGTTCTTTTACTGCCCCCGACCAACGATTGCCCCGGCCGTATGTAGCCAATTCGCATATGTTAAAGAATCTCCCTGATGCATACATGTGCTATACAGGGTATACCTGCATGACAATCACCGCAAACAGGCATGATTTTCTCCGGTCACGCTGTCCCTATTCCCTGAGTTATCCCGTGATGCCATAGAATCAAAACTGGGGATGCCTCATGGGTAGGGGTGGATCGGTCGCGGTGATACCGAAACCATCCGTAGGGACGGGAGGATCCTTTGTAAAAGGCATCGTTCCGACCCTAGGAGTCCTTTGAGTGCTCGATGAGAGGTTGAAGTTCCTCCAGCTCCCCGAGGTCCAGTCAGTAGCCATGATTTCTCTTCACGGGTGGCGAGATCTGTAGACGACTGAGATCGTTTACGTGTCGAGAAGAAGGACTTTGGATGGACGGTGTCAAATTAGTAGATATGATGAAAAAGGAACATGGACTTACCGTGGTGGTGCCGGAACAAACTTGGAATCATCGAAACATCAGACGTAATATCGGGATCGCGTGGCTTCTGACGGTTCTGAGTCTGTTTGGGTATTTGGCGGTGTCAGGCTGGGTGGGGCACGTCCAAGAAGTCGCTCATCATGTTGGCCATGCCGCGATCGTGGCGTGGTTGAATGCGTTTGAAATTGCGGCCACGGTCGCGTTTGGCATGGGAATTTTCGCCATTGAATATAGATGGCTGGTGCGCCCGTGGCGTTGGGCGGCCCAACACGATGCCCTGACGGGATTACTGAATCAAGGAGCGTTTTGGCAAACCGCCGAACGTCTCTGGTCTCAGCATGGCCATAAGTCATCCCTGACCATGATGATTGCCGATGTTGATCATTTTAAAACCATCAATGATCATGCGGGCCATTTACGCGGCGACCAGGTTTTAGCGCATATTGGCTATACGCTCCGGCAGTCGCATGCTTCGGTGGTAGTGGGCCGCATTGGCGGTGAAGAATTTGCCGCACTTTGGGTGGAGATGGCTCTACCTGACGTCTTGCGCATACTAGAAAAATGGAGGACCATGGTGCAAGACATTGACTGCCCCGAAGGCATGTCTCATGTGACGATCTCGATGGGACTGGCCACCTGTTCTCCAAATTCCGGGCAGTCACTATCGGGGCTCGCACGTCTGGCGGACGAGGCATTGTATCAGGCGAAGTCCAATGGGCGCGATCGCATCGAGTTGGCACAGTGTTCAGAGTGACTGCGGAATGTGCGGATGACGGATAACAATGACCACAGTGCTGAACCCAGAACGATGTAAGTCCGTACACCGTCGTATAAAAGAGCGCATCGATGACGTACGAATTGATCATTATTGGCGGCGGAGTTTGGGACATCGGCGGTCTTGAGAGCCACACAACTGGGAGTGCCTTCGGTTCTCTTCATGGAAGCCAACAACGGCGTAGCTCAAGAGAGTAGCGCGAAGGCTGGCGGGATCGTGAGAGACTTGGTCTGGAACGCAGAGGACATGCGATGGGTGTGGCAGCCGATGTAAAGTCCCCATAACCCATAACGACACATTAAAATCTACTATAGAGCCCTAACCTATTTCGCGTCCGCACCTGCCATCTTCACGAAGCGAGCGGCAATTCGAAACAATTCACCAGTGCTCCGTGCCCGGCTTCTCACGAGTGGCAGCATGGGCGTTTCTCACCTGACTGAAGGTCAACCCACAACACAGGACGAGTCGTCAGAAACTAAAAATGACCTCAAGAGTAGCTTACGTAAGCCATGGTGAGAGATCCCGACAACGTTTGCCTCGACGTAGAAGACGTTCGGGGTTTGACACTACGATTTGTGTAACCCATGCGCGATTGAAGTCTGGACAAAATCTCGGGTACGTGTGATTCAGTCCATAGGACCACTTTTCCAATAGCGACTCATCGTACACGTGCATATCGACGATGACAAATTGGGACTCGTCGTACACTTGACGCAAGTGGATGCCGGTGCCGCCATCATAGAGTTCGCCGCTGGGAAGACCAATGCAAACATGGTCGCATTCGTTAGAACGCGTCATGATAAAGACAATGTGGACCGATGGATAGAATAGATGGTTCCATGTGTGAAAGAATATATGGGCGAAGACGCCAGGATACTTTGGAAACGGGTTTCGAGTGCAAATCGCCCGGAATGGGATAGATAAATTCGGAGCGCGTCGAGAACGATGGGGTGTCTCGCCTTGGTCCGGGGCAACCGACCTCAACGATGATGGTCTGATCACCCCAATTGGATTTGGCACTCTCTTATGGTTCCTCAATATGATAACCAAACGACCGATAACTGGCGGCGCGGTGTTGGTACATGCGCGCTAATTGTGGTACTTCGGGATCAACATAGTCGTATACGATGACCTCTTGTTTATCGGGGTGCAAACGGTGCAGGCGTCCCACATATTGTTGGATAACACTGCGCCAGGATACGGGTGCGGCCAAAAACAGCGTATCTAATCGAGGTAGGTCGAATCCTTCCCCCGCGAGCCGTCCCGTGGCCAGTATTACGCGACCGCCCGGTGGGGTCGGAGATGACAGTTGAGCCTTCAGTCGCTCGCGACGCTTGACACCAGATTGACTGGTCAGAAGGATGACGTCGATGCCTTCGTGCTGTAGTAGGTCCGCTAAGTGATCGCGTTGTTGCCTGCGCTGGGTCAAAACTAAAGGATACCTTCCTCCAGCCAAAGCACGTCGCACATCGTCGGCAATCAATTGGTTGCGGGCGGTGTCGTCGGAGAGACGCCGGTAGATTTCTTGAATGGGCATGGAAACGTTGGCTCCCTCCACGATAAATGGCGTGAGACGCGGTAGCACGCGGTGTTCGTAGGGCGACCGATGCACCGCGGTCTTGGTTTCGTAAGTAAAGCGAATAGGTCCCAAATGCATGAAGATGATGGGGTGGTGTCCGTCCCGTCGCAGGGGAGTGGCACTGAGGCCGAGTCGATAGCGGGACGGACTGTTGCGTAGGATGCGTTCAAAACTCGGTGACGCCAAATGATGACATTCATCAATGATCAGAAAACCGTAATTCTCCAAGATGCTGGCACCGTCACCGCGACTGAGTGTTTGAAGGGTAGCAATGTCCACAATATTGGTCACCTGCTTCTTGCTTCCACTCCATTGTCCAATGGCGGAGGTCTGGTCGAAGGCTAGTGCCCATGTGAGATGGTCTTTCCACTGGCTCAAGAGTTGAAGATTCGGTACCAGAACGAGGGTGTTGACTTGACGCTCAGCGATGAGATAGGCGGCCACGAGAGTTTTGCCAAAACCTGTCGCAGCATCTAAAATCCCGGATTCATGGGACATTAAGGCTTCTGCTGCCTGTTGCTGTTCCGAATGGAGTTGCGGCGTAAAGCGCACCGAAATGGGTTTGCCGTGCATCGTGTGGGCGTTAATCACTGGGCGTATTCCGTGCTGAACTAAGACGCCAACCGCGTCGTCCAGAAGAGACCGGGGCAAAGCGAGCATCTCGCCTAAATCGTCGGCCAACGACAGGATTCGCGGTATATTCCATGTTGAAAAGTGCATCCGTTGGCGGCGATAGAACTCGGGATTGGGAAATGCCGCAATACGGACAAGTTCGTAGACGAGGCGCCTTGACAGGCCTGTGGTTGGTACGTCAACGCGGGATTTGACCGTGATGGGCAATTCAATCGTTAAGGCATCCGTGTCTATAGACCTCGACGATGATGTGGAAGGCAGAGGATTAGTCAATCCCAGCGTCTCCCATTCGGTTGGCATGTCCGCGACGAGATTGGTGAGTTCCGACGGCGTCATCCGGGGTAGGCTACGGAGATACTCCCATTGATCAGGCCACGGCGTGCCGTCATCTTGAATGAACTGGGTGTTGTGCCTTTTCACCGCTTCCCCCTGCAGCGGTAACGCGATAAGATTACCAAACCCTCCGGCGGGCATAGTGTCCTGATTGGGAAAGAATCGATCGTAGGACTCGAGTCGGGGGCGGCCCATGTTTCGGGATGCTTCCGTCAATATTCGTGTGCCCAGATGACGAGCAAGACGGGCGGCGACTGGAGTCTCAAAGAAAATCCAGACATGGGCCCCATTACCGGAACGGGACCGTTCCAATGCCGCCGGAACACTCCACGTGCGGCAGACGGTGAGATACGCGAGCGCATCTTGGTGCCAATCGGATTTATCGAAGTCAATGACTAAGAACCAGGTCTCTTCGGTCGGCAACAATGGATACAATCCAATGGTCTGTTGACCTTTTAAATGCTCGTAGATGACCGCGTCCGTCAGAGGAACGAGGTCGTTGGGATCATGCGGTCGGCGTTTATCTCGGGACTTGCGGGCCAGAGTATAGCCACTCTCTCCGGTAGTGCGATTTTCCCAACGCACGGCATACACATCGTCACGGCCACGTAACAATGATCGAAACAGTTGGATCTTATCTGCGGTTGACCCGCCGCGAGGGTGTGGCAAGGGCTTTTTTAGTCGTTCCAGTTCGCGACGTAAAGCAACATTTTCCTGGAGTACCCCCTGGTAAATATGCTCCAGTTTCCGGATCCGGGTTTCCAGGTCAGCGCGCGATTCGTGCTTCATGGGAACATCCCCCCTTTGGTCGCCTTTGACGTAACGATGATGTTTAGATTTAACTCCAGAAATGGCAAGCTTGCTCTTATGATGCTTCATGCGGTGGATTATAACAAACTCAGGTTCCCGCACCGCCACGTCACATATTGGACAGGCACGCGGGTGGTCAATTGTCCGGCGCGATTGATTATGATGGTGACTGTCGCAGAATTCCGCGGTTTTTCTCGCATTGCGGGGGAGCCTTTCACTTTCAAATGGGATTGGGATTGGAGGCTGGTCTAGGCTATGGATTACCTTGTAAGGCAAGAAACCATGAAGCAGGTGTCTGGTCTTGTGAACAAGCCGGAACAATTAGGGAGGGTGGCTATGGCGCGTTTAATTGCCGAGCAGTCCCTATTAACGGCACACCCCAACCTGATGATAGATGAAAGGCATAGCTGGGACCCCATGCGAGGATTGCGATGGCGACGTCTTTGGACATGATTATTACCGATGTGTTGGCGCCACTCGAAATTGCGGATTTATACCGCCGCACCGGAAACATCTCCCGTCAGGACAGGATCCCATAGACAGCGGGGGCCGCTAATTGGGCAACCCCAGCCGCCGTGAGAGCGAGGCGCAAGGAAGATGGCCCAAGATGACCCGCTAACGCGATGCCCAGAGACGCGGCGGTGATTTTCAAGCTCGAACCCGTAATAAAGACCTGGCTGCGGGTTCCGTCCTCCTCTGACTCGCGGTGGCGGATGGCGAACAATGCGGTCAATTGGGCCCCATCCGCGATACCGAGTATCACCATAGCCACAATGACCAGAGGTCGCGACGAGGTCATTAACAGCACGAAACCAAGGATCATCGGAACCGGGGTGGCGCCTACGATGAGATCAGGGGGCACCACATCAGGGTAGTGCGCTTGAACCTCCCCGCCCTAAAGGGCGGAGATTCTGGGGGAACCACCATGGCTGCGTCGCGGGTCGAGAGACCCTCGGAGTGACCCTCCTGACTCGCCACCGCTTATCCCGCCAGCAACATGCCGGGG
>JAJYPK010000086.1 GCA_021795465.1 Bacillota bacterium | reverse complement strand
AATTGGGCGAATATTTTTACTTGACAATCACGAAAAGGCTGATAAGCTGTAAATCAGTATAACAATATAAGGTTATGGTGATTGCCATGAATCGTCTTTTGCTTCAGGCCAAGACTCCCTTGTATCACGCCGTGAAAGAGACGTTGCGGCGTCAGATAGTTGAACTATACCGGCCGGGCGACCGCATTTCACCAGAGGCCGATCTTACAGCCGAGTTTGGCGTTAGCCAAATAACCGTTCGCCGTGCCATTCAGGATTTGGTGCGCGAAGGGCTCTTATATAGAAGACAGGGGAAAGGCACATTCGTCAGTGGACCTAAGTTAGCACAGAACCTCGCCATTCTAAATAGTTTCACTCAGATGGTGGTGGAACAACATCGTAGTATTCGGTCGGATACCATCTCAATTACTGAACTATCCGAACAGGATGCGCTCAAACACCCTGCATTAAGGCCGCCCGTGCTCGAGGTGGTGCGCTTGCGAATTGTCGACGATCAGCCGTTGGCTCTGAATAACTCGTATTATTCGATTGAATCGTTTCCCCAGTTGAGTAACTTGCTTGAAGAGGATCCGAACATGTCCATTTACCGCGTTTTAGAAGAACGGTTCGATGTTCAGGTTTCCGTGCAAGAACAGTCTCTGGAAATCTCGTTCGTTGACGATTGGGAAGCGAATTTATTAGACGTTGAACCCGGGCATCCCGCCTTTTTATTCAACATCACAACCCAGAACCAACAACATCAGATAATAGAATATGTGCGGGCTGTATACCGGAGTGACCGTTGCAAGTTCACCTTGTTTCCCAGACGCCCCTAACGGACGGCCCTTAATCGAAAGAGGAGGATGGAAAATATGCACTCCGCGTTTTTGGCAGCTTTTCTGGGTAAGGGGCCTATTCATCATATTCTTATTGGACTAGCGTTGATTTTCCTTGTTGTAGCAGTTGCTATTTGGATTATGGAGTTCTCTGGATGGACAATTAGTGTTAAAGGCTTTGTGCGCAATCGTGTTCGGTGGGATTCTACCAACATTGCGTTAGTAGCGGTATGTGCTGCGCTCTATATCGCCGGCCGTCCGTTGGCCATAAACTTCATACCTGGCATTGGCGGGATCAATCCATCATTTTCCATTGCCCAAACCTTGGCGGTGTTGTTCGGATTGCCGGGATGTATCGGGGTCACCTTCTCGATGCCGATTGGCGACGCCATTAGCGGACAATTGACGTTGGGTTCGGTTGCGGGTTGTCTCTCGCATACCTATATTACCTGGTTAACTTACAAGATTTGCACGGGTGCTGATTTCAAAAAAGTGCGCAATGTGGTGACCTTCTATCTAGGCGGCATTATCATCGCCCCGGTTATCCACGCCATCACCATTCCTGGATGGCTGGATTTCATTCATTTGGTGCCCCCAGCCGTTGCATGGGGCGGTGTCACGCTTTCAATACTGCTGAACCAGGCACTGCTACCAGCGATTGTTTCGCCCATATTGATTCCGATTCTCTATCCGATTGTCAAAGCTCGGGGACTCTACTGGAAAGACCGATTAACTGTCCTTCATTTAGAACCTCCGCCAATTGCAACCTCGGTTTAAGGCTACCAGCGTCGGTAGGCAGGGGGCTCATGCCCCTTGCCTCAACGATATAGGAGTGAGGTCGATGAGTCAAAGCGTACGAGTGGAGAAGCTAAGTTTCCATTATAACAACGATACCCGCTGGATTCTAAAGAATGTTAGCTTCGAGATTTGTGAAGGTGACGTGGTGGGTATTGTTGGACCTTCTGGGGTAGGGAAAAGCACCCTTTGCTATTGCTTGAAGGGCATCATCCCTGACGTGATTCCAGGGAATCTTGTTGGTAATGTTTGGATTGATAACATCAATACTCGTCAAGTTTCGGCGGGGAAGATCGCAGAGCACATAGGCATCGTATTTCAAGACCCGGAAAGCCAGATCGTTGGTTTGACCGTTGAGGAGGAGTTGGCCTTTGGGCCGGAAAACATGGAGGAGGATCCGGCGGAGATTCTTAGCCGTATGCCGGTACTCTTAGACTTAGTGGGTCTTGGAACCTTTCGTCGGCAGGAAACTTATAAGCTCTCGGGAGGTCAAAAACAGCGACTAGCCATCGCCAGTGCTTTGATGATGCATCCTAAAATTCTTATCCTAGACGAGCCAACCTCGGAGCTCGATCCGGTAGGACGGGAGGAAGTGTACCAGGCCGTCCGCAACTTAAAGGAGAAAGGGGTGACTATTATCTTGGTGGATCACCACATCGAGGAGATGTTGGATGTTGTTGATCGCCTTCTAGTCTTTGAGGATGGTATGTTGGTGGAGGACAGCAAGCCCCGGGACTTCTTCCAGCGAGACTTGACCGGGAAGTACACGTGGCTTAGACGCCCGCAGGTCGTTCAAGTTGGCTCTATGCTACATTCCGCTGGGGTCGCGAAAGGATTTATGAATCCTCTGGAGGAGGAGTTCATCGAAGAATTGCGTGAAATTCTTGCTTCCGGCAATGCACCTGATTCGGTCGCGGCAGGGGGTGAGAGGTAATGGCAACGGATGCAATGCCCCATATCGAGTTCGACCAGGTATCGTTCCGTTACGACAAATCGACCCCATTTGTCATCCAGGACATCCGTTTACAGATTTACACGGGAGATTTCGTAGCATTGATAGGTCAGAATGGTTCAGGGAAAACCACGCTGGCCAAGCACGTCAATGGCATCCTTAAACCGAGTCTCGGACAGGTGTTGGTTAATGGTCGCGCGAGTCAGGCTTATAAACGACTAGAAATGGCGCGTTTGATTGGATACTGCTATCAAAATCCGGATCACCAAATCTTCTCGCAAACCGTTGAAGCGGAAGTCGAATACGGACCTAAGGCGATCGGATACACTCCGGAGAAAGTCAAGGAACAATCCGCGGCAGCTCTGGAACTGGTGGAGTTGACCCATCGACGCAAGGTTCACCCCTCGATGTTGGGTCGAGGCGAGCGACAGCGATTGGCGGTCGCTTCGATACTGGCCATGGGGGTGTCTACGCTAGTCGTTGACGAACCGACAACGGGTCTAGACTTTGTTGGGGTTACGCGCATCATGGATCTGTTGGCTTCCTGGAATTCTCGGTTTAACACAACGATTGTCATCATAACCCACGATATTTCAGTGGTCGCTGACTACATCCCAAGAGTAGTTCTAATGGCACAAGGGCGGGTATTACTGGACGGCCCGACGGCAGACGTGCTTCAAAGCTTTGGCGAACTCAAGGAGGCAGCAATCCGCCCTCCGCAAGTCACGCGAATAGCCCATGCACTCAATCTTCTTGATGGAACGAGGTCAATCGTGCGCGTCCCGGAATTAGTCGAAGCCTTGTTGCAACGGCGTTAAGGAGGAATTGCATTATGCCATCCGGATATAGTTTGTACATTGATCGACCCTCGTTCCTGCACCAAAAGATTGACCCTCGCACGAAAACCTTTATGTTAGTAGCCACCTTCGTTCTGTCTCTGCTGTTTAACGGGCCGATCCCGTTGGCTGTGATGTTCGGACTCTTACTGGCAGCGAGTCGCTGGGGTATGGTACCCTGGCCTCTTGTGCGCGTATTACTCATGACCGGCATTTGGTTTATCGCACTGTCGGTGCTTATCTGGCCATGGTACGTTCGCGAAGGCTCCGATCTGTTTCGGTTATTTGGAGTGTGGATAACCAGTGATGGGGTGCTCTTCGGAATCGCGATGGGACTACGCGTGACAATCATGGTCATGGTTGCCACGTTGTGGATGTTTACCACCTCACCGCAGAAAATTACTGCATCTTTTCTAAAAATGGGACTGCCTTACAAGGCGGGCATGGCGGTGGGTTCCAGTATAAGGTTAGTTCCACTAATCGCTGGTGAGTGGGCCACCATTGTTGAGGCTCAGCGCTCGCGCGGTGTGGACTACAGCCAAGGCGGTTTGTTGAGTCGCGCCAAGAAGAGTGTCCAAATACTCGGACCAATGCTCCTCCGTTCCATAGACATTGCCCAGGCGCTTGCCATCGCGATGGAGGCACGAGCCTTTGGTAGTCGGTCAGGCCGTACCAGTATTACGGAGGTTCGGCTGGTGTCACTCGATAAGTGGGTTATGGGGTTTGGGTTAGTGGTCATTGGCTTCGGGGTCTTCTGTCGAATTCATGGTATTGGTGTGTTGCTCCGAAACTATCTTTAATTGTTGGGAGGCGTCTTCATGGAGGTCAACGAACGGGTGAGATTAGACTGGAATAACATGGTCAAGGGCATAACGGCCCAAGTGGGGTTTCTAACAGATGCACCTGAAATCATGTATCGCCAATGGCAGAGGATAATAGCGGGAATCCCTAGTCCACGACGACTCTATATGGTGGGTTGCGGTGACTCGTACTTCTGTGGTGTGGCGGCCGAGCGAATTTTCAAGGAATCTGGTATTGATGCTAGGGCAATGGAGTCGTTAGAATTTTCCCGCTATGAACTAGACTTTGCCCACCCCGAAGATTGGCTTGTCGCAACCTCCAACAGCGGCAACGTATCACGAACGGTCGAATGCGTGATTCGGGCCCGCAAGCAAGGGCTGAAGACATGGGGAATTAGCTACAATCCGCAAGGTCGGTTGGCTACTGAGGCTGAAAGAACGTTGTTCTACACCTATGGAGATGTAGGGTTTGGACCTGGCACCATCTCCTATACAGCTTCCATGGTTGCCCAACTCACGCTAGCCGCGGCCTTGGCTGATCGGGCCAATCCATCTCAAGGCCAAGGTGCTTATATTCTCGAGAAACTGACGGCAATGAGCCACCAAATGCGAACAGCAATCGACCATGTATTTGATGCTGCGATTTCGTTAGGACGCCAGGCAGCGCAACTCGACCAAGTCGTGGTTATCGGTGGCGGGCCCAACTATGCCACAGCCCTATTCGGAATGGCTAAACAAATTGAATCTGCCCGGCACAACACTGTAGCCCAAGAGCTAGAAGAGTGGGCTCATGAGCAATACTTTTGCACCGAGAAAGGTACGTTAACGATGGTGATTGCGCCACCTGGGCGATCCGTGGATCGGGCACGGGAGCAACTTCAGGCAGTAGGTGATATGGGAGGAACCTCGGTGGTGCTTTGTAGCGAGGATGACAACGAATCTGTCGCCCTGGCTGAGATGGCGCTACTGTTGCCGGCGACTGAACCAGAGGACGAGTGGATTACCCCACTACTCTATCAGATACCGTTGCAAATTTTTTCCTACGCCTTCGCGCAGGAAAGTGGCACCGTGATGCTTGGGTTTGACGACCCGGAAAGGATGCGGGTGAACTTCCGGCAAATATTTGGCAGCGCTGTCCAAGAATAGCGGAAACGGGGGACGTTATGCACGCATTCACAAACGCGGTCGTGGTTGTCGGTCACTTGACGCTTGACGACATCGTGCTTGATAGTGGCGAAACGGCAATGGAAACACCTGGCGGCGATGCTCTTTACGCTAGTTTGGGGGTGCGCATGTGGGGGGTCCGTCCCCATCTTATTGCCGCCATCCCCGACCAGTATCCACACCAAATCATCAAGGAAATCGTTGAGGAGGGAGTGAATACCCAGTTTGTACAATCCACGATTGGTCCCGGTGTGCGTCAGTGGGCTTTATACGACGGCAAGGGTGGCCGTCAATATCATTCGCGGTTAGGGTCCTCTAGCTACGAAGAAATTACTCCGCGGGTTAATGGGGTGTCAAAACTCCCCACCGATGTGTCTGCGGCGCATGTGGCTCCCATGCCCGCACTACTTCAGTATGAATGGGTTCAATGGCTTCACAATCAAGGTTGTCCATGGATTCTCTTGGACCCTCATGAAGATCAGTTGCAGGATTCGGATTTGTGGAACCGGATATTGGCTTTAGTGACGGTCTTCCTTCCATCGGAAGTCGAAGTGACCGCGCTGTTGGGGCCGAACGTAACTCCACTGGAAGCAGCACAGGAGTTGGCAAAAATGGGGCCCAGGATTGTCGCCATCAAGCGGGGCCCAGTGGGAAGCATTGTCTATGACCGAGAGACGCACACGGTTTGTACAATTCCGACAGTGATGGTAGAAGCCGTGGACCCGACAGGGTGTGGAGATGCCTATTGTGGTGGATTTCTGGCAGGTATTCTGCAAACCGGGGATCCCCAGATAGCCGCCCGGTGGGGAGCGGTATCGGCTTCCTTTGTGCTAGAGGGATACGGACCGACTAAGGCGTTGCACGTTACCCTAGACGACGCTGTCCGGCGTCTGGAAAAGTATCAGTCGATTCGGGGTTGGGAGGGAATCGTGTGAAAAAGCCATGGATTCGAGAAGACAAAACGACGATAGCGGTCATCGGTTGTCCGCCTTTGCCGGGATCACCCTTCTATGAACCGATACTGCGAGGGGAGTTGCTCTCTTATGTCGACCGAGAACTAGACACTTTGTTGGCTGCGGGCATCCATGCCATTATGTTACAGAACATTGGGGATCTGCCGGTTCCCAAATCGGCCCGTCCCGAGACCAGCGCATGGATGGCTACTCTGGGTGCTCGGATTAGGGAGCGGTTTGGGGGGCTTTTTGGTGTGAGTCTCCTGGAGGATGATCCCGAGGCCACAATCGGTGTGGCTCAAGCCTCAGGAGCGGACTTTGTTCGGTTGAAGGTCTATGTAGGTACCTTGACCGGGCCGGATGGCTTGCGTGAAGGCAACGCCTACTGCGCACAGCATCACCGAACCCGCTTGGGTGCCCGCGACATCGCGATAGTCGCCGACGTCTATGATCGCACCCGTTGGCCCTTGGAAGGAGATCAGTTTGAGGCAATGGTGCATGAGGCTGTTTGGTACGGTAAAGCGGATGGATTGGTGATTACAGGGCGTTCCCAAGCAGAAACCATTGCGTTGCTCGATCGAGCCCGACAAGTAACAGATGTGCCACTCTTGGTGGGAGGCGGCGTGGATGCCGCAAACGTTACCACGTATCTTCAACGGTCTGATGGAGTTATCGTGGCTACTAGTCTAAAACGTGGGAGCAACCTTTTAGAGCCGATGGATCTTTCCCGGGTGGGGGCCCTAGTTGAGGCAATAAACCATGGCTAAGCAGAGAGAACGTAAGGGCCAGCAGCCGCAATTACTTCCTTCGCTACCCCAGCTCTCATGGAGTCCTCTGACAGAAATTAGGGATGCACGTCGCTGGAGGAACGAGGTCTACAAACGTGGTGGTCATCCAATTGGCATCTTCTGGACAGCCCGGAAGTGGCCCCTCGACACTGAACGCCCGCTGCGAGTCGGCTTTGCCGAGTGGCGAGAGAGGCTCCCCGGGCAATTTGCCTTTCCCCTAGAGTTATGGCAGGTGCGACATCCAGGGTTGCCATTGATGTTGAATCGGGCACGGCGTTCAATGCTCTTTATGTACGGTAGCTGGTGGTTTTTGGCAATGTTTTTGGCCATCGATGTGACGAGAAGTCTTTGGGTGCAGATCCTCTTGATGGGAGGAGCAACCTTGATGGCAGCATGGGCGTCGTATAGGACCATCAAGAAAGTACGTTGGATCCTGCGCTACGACCCACGAAGATCAGCATGAGGCTAAGGGGAGGTGCAGAACATGACAAGGTATGGCGTAATGGTTGTGGGATCAGGATTTGGTGCTCAAGTGCATGTACCCATTGTCGAAAAGCATCCGGCATTTACGGTCGCTGGGTTAATTGGGCAAAGACCGAACAGCGGATTTCAAGAGATGTCCGCTAGGCTCGATGTGCCATATTTTCATGGTTTAGAAGAGTGGCTAAGGTCATCAAAGTCGGCGGATCTGCTAGTTGTGGCCACGCCACCAACGCAACACGCTGAGTTTGTGATTGGGGCGCTCAAGCGAGGGATGAGGGTGCTGGCCGAAAAACCGTTGGCGACCAATGCGACGGAGGCGGCTCATCTGGTGATGCTGGCCGAGTCTTTGGGATTACAGGGGTGGACGAACTTTGAGTTTCGGATGTTGGAAATTCGTCGAAAAGTGGTCGAATTACTAACGTCCGGGGATGTCATCGGCCGACCGCTTTCTTTCTATTGGATTCAAGGTGGGAGCGGATACTCCGCGTATTCCAGTCGCCCCACGGGTTGGGTCACGGAACGAGGGATGGGTGGCGGATATTTGGGAGCACTTGGAAGCCATATGCTTGACTACTTGTTGTGGTTGTTTGGCGAAGTGGACACGGTACAGGCCACAGAAGTTATCGATGTGAAAGAGCGAGGGGATGGGGAGAACCGGGCGGAGGACGGGTTCACCGTGATTATGCGATTTGTGTCTGGGGTGAGTGGTGTTATTCACTACCGTGCCGCGTCTCGAACGGGTCTTGGGTCGGTTTTGGAGATTACCGGAACCGACGGTGGATATCGCTTGATCAACGACAAAATACTGTACACATTCGATCAAACCGGCACACTGAACGAATCGTTGGTGGAGGATGGCGAGTGTCAAACGAAGAACTTGGGTTACCGATGCACGGAGCAAATATACGACTTGATTGCCGAGGAACTGGGAGGTCATTCTGTCGGAATACCAACGTTGAGAGACGGATGGCAAGTGCAACGGGTATTAGATGCGATTCGTCTGTCTCACGAGACTGGGATACGATGTGGGGTATCCTAGGGTGGGAGTGCTGGAGCTAGTTTCGGGTTTGAAGGTCGAGATAGAACCGCATTCCACCATGGATTTGATTCAAGCGAAGCAATGGATTGATGAAGTCCGACCCTTGGTTAAGTCCCTAGTACCGTCGGCCGAGCATACCAGAGTTGACGAGTTAACCATTGCGGTGCGAAACTTTCGTGAATCTCCGTACGGTATTTACCTCGGTTCATGGATTGAGGACCGTGCGACTGGACCGATTATCTATAGCCAAGAAAGTTGGGCGATGCCGTTGGCGTTGATGTTTATACATACGCCGCATTGGCTCTTCGAACAGGGACCGTTGATTTGCCGAACGCGCATGCAAATAGGTGTCACCAACGATGTCTGGCAGCCATTTGTCACAAACCCAGAGGCGTACAGTATGGTTCGGCATCATGGGCTGATGTTAACCGCCGCTTGGTGTTGGCTCCCAGAGGACTGTAGCCGCGTGTGGCTAGATGTTCTGACTGAACAGTTGGATGTGGCACGGCACCGATTGGCCAAGTCGGGAGACGTTGTCGAGGCTTGCGACCAGGCGGAGAAACGGGCGAAAGCGCTTTGGCAGCTTATGCCTAGCGGGAGTACATCTGAACACGTCGAGATCATGGGCGATTATTACCTAGCCTGCTGCGTAGGTCTGGCTAGTTTGGTGCGCTGGGTAGCTCCCATGTCTCCTACCTACCGTGAACTAACATTACGGCGATGGCAAACAGACCATGTGCAATCTAATTTCAATATCGATTTGATGCGCGAAATGTGGAATTCAATCGAGGCGGGAAGACATTGGCTCATCCTGTAATATTGGATTTACCTAAAACGGAGGTAAGGTTCGTGGAACACATCGCCTTTATAGGCACGGGAATTATGGGGCACCCGATGGCGCGCAATCTTCTGCGGGCAGGATATCGCGTCCATATCTATACTCGTACCCCAGATAAGGCGCGAGATTTGGTGAGTGAGGGCGCTCTTCTCGCCGAGACACTGGGGGCGGCTGTCTCGGAGGCGACCGTGGTAATAACCATGCTGCCGGATATCCCAGATGTTCGCGCCGTCTATTTCGGGGTTCCTGGTATGGAAGGGGTGCTGACCCTATGTCGTCCGGCTACATTACTTATTGATATGAGTACCGTTTCCCCGCAGTTTGCCCGAGATCTTGCAGAAGCGGCTGTAGAGCGTGGCTGCTTTTCTCTAGACGCCCCGGTTTCCGGGGGCCAAGAGGCGGCTGAACGAGGGGCACTATCAATTATGGTGGGTGGGCCGATCGGTGCCTTTGAGAGGGCACAATCCTTATTTAACGTCATAGGTTCGCGGGTCGTTTGGATCGGAGATGCCGGAGCCGGACAAGTAGCCAAAGCATGTAATCAAGTGGTCGTGGCCATCAATATTGCGGGCGTCGCCGAAGCCTTGAAATTGGCCGAAGCCCAAGGCGTGGATAGTACACGTGTGCAGGAAGCGCTCATGGGTGGCTATGCCCACAGTCGGGTGTTGGAGGTTCATGGGAAACGGATGATACGTCGTGACTTTAAGCCGGGATTCCGGATGCGGTTACACTTGAAGGATCTCTCTATCGTCACGGATATCCGCAATGTTTCATTGCCCGTGACGTCGCTGGTCAAGGCTATAGTTGCTGATCGCGTCGCACATGGTCTAGGGGACTGGGATCATGCGGCGTTGTTCATAGACAATAACGGTGAGGACTATGGTCGCAAGAGGCAGCCAGAATGTTGATGAAGACGTTAATTCGTCGTGATCAGATTATGACCGCCGAGATCCAATACCAAGCGGTCCTACTTATCGTGGACGGAATCATAAGACCCATTGGAGACAACAAATTGCTCATTGCAGATCATCGCGATCTATGTTTTTTGAATGAGACTTAAGCTAGTACTTGGATATTAACTTGAATTTTGCACCCTCACATCACAATACAGTTGTGGTTTTAGGGCTTTAGATGCGAACGTTTTGCTATCCTTGAAAACCGCTACCGTTTTGGTGATGTATGCGCCAGGAACCCAATTCGGCGATAAACACGTGATTTTATCCCCGAGCATTCACGCGGTGGGTACTTTTTGCTCCTACTCTATGTGCTTCTGTCCGCGTAGTCCAACCCGCGGTAGAAGGCTTATGCCGTATGGGCATCATTTTTGTTTTGAAAATGTTCCTAAACGATAAACAATTGATAGGAAATTTCGGTATTATATGACTAATACGTTTGAAATGAATTTGTTTAGCCTGCATGCAGGCGACCTCTATTTAAAGAGCGAATCGACCTGATTGGCGTCATACCCATTTCAAGGTAGGGAGGTGTAACCTTTGTGGTTGATGGATTCCAAGTAGAAGACGTGGCACGATTGCTACATGCCGCCATTCCTGAATGGCAATCTCAGGTGTTGGTCCCAGTGAAAATCTCTGGCGGGATGACGAATCAAAATTATTGTGTGAAGGTTGCCGATGCTACGTACTTTGTACGGATAGCCAGCGAGGGGAGCGAACGTCTAGGTATCTTTCGCGATGATGAATATCAAGCCAATCGTATAGCGGGAAATCTCGGAGTGGCCCCAGATGTGTGTTATTACTTGCCCGGGAAAAAGATTTTGGTGACCACCTATGTGCAAGGGCGGGTGATAGGCACCGAGGAGTTCCAGGATCGTCATCGTTTGCAACAGGTGGTGGATATCTTAAAGACAATTCATCAAACCACACCGAACGTGAGAAGATTTTCTGTGTTTGATATGGTGGCGGACTATTACGGCCTGGTCCGCCAACGTGATGCGGCTCTTGGACAGCGCATAAGTCGACTCCTGGCATGGATGGAGGCGCACTCTAATTACCTACCGACTATCCCGATGGGGCTTTGTCATAACGATCTCCTGGCGGCCAATTTTGTTTGCCAGGAGGAGTCGAACCATCGACTATGGTTGGTCGACTGGGAATACGCGGGAATTGGGACTCCTTACTTCGACTTAGCTAATTTTGCGTCCAACCAACAGTTGAGTAGCGATCTGGAGCGATTAATGCTAGAACTCTACTTTGGTCCAGATGACCTGGACTACCAGGTGGCGGCCATTCATGTGATGCGACTGTGGTCGGACTTGCGGGAAGCCCTATGGGCATTTGTGCAACAGTACATTTCCCTGTTGGATTTTGATTTTACCCGGTATGGCGAAGGATACTTGCTACGCGTGGAACAACGCCTAGCCGATCCGGCGACTAACCAGGCGCACCAGGTCTTAATGAACCGAAACACACGTAACGGGACCTCCCATTAAAAGAGGAAAGTGGGCGACATGATGAAATCAGAGGCAGAGATCGTGGTTATTGGAGGGGGTGTCGCGGGCACCAGCATTGCGTATCATCTCACCGGGGCTGGTTGTCGGAATGTGGTGTTGGTCGATCGAGACGAGCTTACCAGTGGTTCGACCTTTCATTCCGCCGGACTTGTGGGACAACTACGGTCATCGGTATCGTTGACCAAAATGCTCATGTATAGTGCGTCTTTATATCGACGACTCAAAGACGAAACCGGCGTCGACCCGGGCTGGCGAGAAGTGGGAAGCCTACGCTTGGCGTCGACGGTGGCCCGATATGAAGAATTGGAGCGGCAAGCGGGCTGGGCGAAGACGTTTGACCTGCCTTTGGAACTCATCTCGCCCCAAGAGGCGCATCGTCTCTTCCCGCTGATGAAACCAGATGGAGTAAAAGGCGCCGCCTATTTGCCGACCGATGGGTACTTAGACCCGAGTAGCCTCGCGCAAGCTTTGGCCAAAGGGGCGCGGCAACGGGGCGCCGAAATCTATACCCATACACGAGTGACGGCGATTGAGACGGAAAAGGGGCGCGTCCGTCGCGTGGTCACGGACCACGGCACCATCACGGCGGATGTGGTGGTCAATGCCGGTGGCATGTATGCCAATGAGATCGGCGCCCTAGTAGGGGTGAGCATTCCGATTATCCCGATGCAACATCAATATATTATTACGACGGCTATCGACGGCGTCGACCCCGCCATCATGGAACATCTTCCCACCATGCGCGATCCCGACCATCTTGTCTATTTTAGGAACTGGGGTCGAGGCCTGGTGATGGGCGGGTATGAAAGAACGCCAGCGCCTTGGGGTTTAAAGGGCATCCCCCGTGACTTCAATGGGCAACTCCTCTCTCCGGATTGGGATCGTTTCCTGCCGATCATGGAGGGAGCCATCCACCGGGTGCCGGCGATGGAACAAGCGGGCATCCAAACCTTCATCAACGGGCCCGAAGCTTTTACCCCAGACGGCGAATTCATCATGGGTGAATCTGCGGTGCCCGGATTCTTTGTGGCCGCGGGGTTTTGCGCCCATGGAATCGCCGGGGCCGGAGGCGTGGGAAAAATGATGGCAGAATGGATCCTCGATGGGATTCCGTCCCTAGACTTGTGGAAGATGGACATTCGCCGTTTCGGCCCTCAGTATCAGAGTCAAGAGCTGGCATTGTCCCGGACCGAAGAAGTCTATGCCACATATTACGACATTCGGTACCCCCATGAAGAGAGTCACAGTGCCCGTCCTTTAAGGGTTTCTCCCATCTATTCCTCACTGGTGGCACTAGGCGCCGAGTTTGGAGAAAAGGCAAATTGGGAACGTGTGAATTGGTTTCGCCACAACGAAAAAGGCGGCAATCCGGGTGAACGGCCACAAGGTTGGGCGGGGCAGGTGTGGTCTCCTGCAATCGGTGTGGAGCATCGAGCGTGCCGTGAACGGGTGGCCTTGTTCGATGAAACTTCGTTCAGTAAGTTTGAAGTACAAGGGGTGGGAGCTTTACTGCTACTCCAAACGCTCTGTGACAATGATGTGGACAAACCGGTGGGGACGGTCATCTATACGCAAATGCTCAATCCACGGGGTGGCATCGAATGCGATTTGACCGTTACGCGGCTAGGTGAACATCGCTTTCGGTTGGTTACGGGGACGGCTTTTGGCCAACACGATCGGGCCTGGGTCGAGCGCCATCTACCGGACGACGGCAGTGTGGTCGTGACCGATGTCACATCGCAATATGCGACCATTGCGATGTGGGGACCTTTGGCTCGCGAGGTTCTAGCGACGGTATGCCGAGACGATATTAGTAATGCGGCTTGGGCCTTCATGACCGCCAAAGAACTCTCGGTTGGAGACGTATGGTGCACGGCTTCGCGGGTGACATTTGTTGGGGAGTTTGGTTTTGAACTTTATTGCTCCATGGACTATGGGCTACGGCTTTGGACCATCTTGCGGGAAGCTGGAGAATCCTTTGGAATGGTCGTGGGCGGATATCGGGCGATTGATTCGTTACGCTTGGAAAAGGGCTATCGGGTATGGGGCTCGGATCTCACGCCCGAGACTACGCCCTATGAGGCGGGCCTGGGATTTTGCGTCAAGTTGGATAAACCAGTACCGTTTGTTGGTCAAGAGGCCTTGCGGAAGCAAAGGGAGTCGCGGCTCTTGAGCCGGCTTCGGTGTCTGGTGATAGGTGCCGTGGGCTTCATTGCGGAAGGCGGCGAGCCAATCCGATATCAATCGGGTGTGGTGGGTCGCGTCACCAGTGGAGGCTATGGGTACACCCTGCAAAAAGGCATTGCGTATGGGTATCTCCCTCAGAGCATCGGGTGGGGCGAGGTGGTTGAGGTGGAAATCAACGGGCAGTGGGTTCAGGCGATGGTGACGAAAGAACCCGTCGTGCCCAAGGCGCTCGGTCTTCAAGGATAGACCACAGCGGGCAGGAAACTATGGGGATGGGCGTGTCCCTTGGGCTATCGCTAAGAGTAACGTGGTGACATCAGGGGCGATGAGGTCGGCCTCAAAGCGGTGGAAAATGTCGTGACTGCGGTGTCCCATCGACCCCCTTGTCAATCCAGCCAAAATTACTGTCGGCGCTTTCGGGTACT
>JAJYPK010000085.1 GCA_021795465.1 Bacillota bacterium | reverse complement strand
AAGACGGGTTTGCCGGGAAATGATCCCCGTCGACCCCCCCATGGGTCCGGTCCCAAATCCGGATACCCCCTTTTTCTCCTATCTGTCCGCTGCTCAAGAATAGAGACATCCGCGGCCCCGTAAATAAAATGACTGGGCCCCGGTGAATCCGGACTTAAACCACGACACCGAGTCCGGCTCGCCGCTCGGCGCGCACTACTGCCCAGTGCATCATAAGGAGTCCCAGTCCGACCACGATGACACTACCCACCCCGAGCCCAGCCAAGTCCGGTGCGATCGCATGCCAGCCCGAGCCCGTAAGAATCGTGGACCGCATCGCTTCAAATGTGTAGGTTTGGGGCAACACACGTCCCACTGCAGCAAGCCACTTAGGGAGCACCGTTAGGGGCACATAAAGCCCGGTTACAATCTGAATAAGATATTGGTACAGCCAGGTTATCGGATCTTGCCCACTTTTCACTTCTAAGAGAAAGAACAAGCTGGCTCCCATCAAGCCCAGACCCATATTGGCTAAAATTAATAAAACCCACACGAGAATGACGTCCACCCAAGAAATCCCCCGACCGAGCGTCAATACTCCTGTGGCCACCAACAAGGAGGCAGCCCCTACCTGCAGTATCGTCGAAAACCCGACTTGCCAGGCTAGGCGTCCCACAATATTCGCCCAGATACCATGAATCGCCAACCGATAGGTTTCTAATCGCTTATCCCAAAAGGCTTCGGAGATCGTCGCGAATGGGGAACGCAATGCCGTGAGTCCCACCTGGTTAACCAGCACCCCAACCAAGACATAAGTCACGTAATGTCCCCCATATTGCGCGACGTGCCCATCGGCCATAGGACTGAGAAAGCGGGATACGAAATACCAAACCCCAACCGTGGTAAGTTCCTGAACGGCGGCCAGCCACAGGTTCACCGGGTAGATGCGAAGGGCTTTATATTCGAGCCAGGCGACCGACCAGCAAGCCCGCAGAAAAGCTCTGACTCCTTCTCGTTGCCTCTCCAACCTGTCGTCAACGTTTACGGAGCTCACGGTGTCCTCCTCGGTTCCAGCACTTCCTGGAACACGTCGTCTAACGTCACCCGGGCACTGTGGATACGGATCAGCCGGTAACCCTGCCGCATCACCCACGCCAAGAGGTCGGCGGTGGTGCCCCGGGTGTCACGGGTCCACACGGTCAGTTCATTGACCTCTCCCGTGTTCCATTCGACTCGTTCGGCGCCGCTAAAATCACCGATGTCGAGTGACCTCATGGTCTTTGGATCCCCCTGGAACGCGAGTTGAACGGGGCGTACCATCCCGAGCGCAGCGATCACCGCATAGGTGGTGCCATGTTGGCGTATCTGTCCCTGCTGCAGAATGGCAACCTCAGTGCATAATTCTTCCGCCTCTTCCATGACATGTGTCGTTAACACGATGGTGACGCCACGCTGGATATTGAGTTCCGCAATGAGTTCGCGCACGGCTTTGGTACCCTCACGGTCTAGTTTGTTGGTTGGCTCATCTAAAAACAGTAGTGGAGTCTCGGCCAAAAGCGATCGGGCGAGGGCCAACCGTTGCCGTTGTCCTGCACTCAAGTGCATCGGCCAGGCCTGGGCTTTGGTGTCCAAGTTCAACCGATCCAATAAATCGCTAATGCGTTGGCGGGCGGCACTACCGTAGAGGCCATACACGGGTGCCCAAAACGCGAGATTCTGGCGTACGGTCAGGTTATTATCAATCCCCACGTCAGCGGTTGGTGCCACCAAACTGACGTGGGCGCGAATTTCGGCCGCTTGGCGTAACAGATCATAACCCAGGATGGTACCCGCTCCCGCATCGGGAACCAAGAGACCGGCCAAAATCTTAATAAATGTGGTTTTCCCCGCGCCATTAGGCCCTAAGAGTCCAAGCACCGCCCCCGGCTCCAGAGAAAGATCTATCCGATCCAAGGCCAATGATCTTCCGGTACCGGGATACCGTTTGCTGATACCCTTCATGTCGACTATTGCCATCGTGTGAGGGAACCCTCCCGACGTGCTTTTTCAATCCCACGACCATAGAGCCATAGCCCCAAGGGAATAAACGAGGCCCCCATCACGAAGAGTGCCACGCCATCGACCACCAGGGGAGACCATGGCAAGACACGCTGTAACGGAAGCACAGCCACTCCCATCGCCGCCTTGGGATCCAGCAGTCTTCGCAAGGCATCAAAGGCATAGGTGTGTGGAATGAGACAGGCCACCCACTGGAGTGGCTTCGGCAGCACCGTCACCGGATAATAGGTCCCCGCCAACAATGTGGCCATGAGTTGTTGCACGATAAATCGTACTGGTTCGGTGCCCCGTTTGATGTTCAACAAATAAAACGAACTGGCACTAATCATGCCAATGCCGAAGGCAGACGCCAACACCAAGAGGCTAAACAAGAATACCCAACCCAGGTCACTAAACCGAAATACGGCACCGAACAAGAAGATCCCAAAGGCACCGACAAAAATTAAGCGAGGATAGTCATCCAGAATCGATTTCGTCATGAGCCCTAAAAGCGGCGTATACACCGACATGGGGCTTAACAAAAATAGGTCCATGGTGCCGTTAAAGTAGCTGCGCGCAATCCGCGTATAGGGATCCGCTAAGTTGGTGTATAAGAAGACGTTCACCATAATCCCGACGACGATGAAGGACATATAGTTGTTGCCGTACGCAGGCCCAAGCAGTAGGGATGCCTTGGCCTCCACCATGCGCCCCATGAGGAAGTACAAAAGGGTGGTGACAAAAATATTCATCATCCACATCAATTGGTTAGCTCGATACGACTGCCAGATCCGATACTCCCGCACACCAAAGGCCCAAAGTGTGCCCAACTCTTTTGCAACCCGGTGCCTGCGGCTCAGGTTACCCGTCATACGAATACTCCTCTTCCAACATCCCCATGACATCCTGAAGGGTCGGCGTGAGAAACGAGATCTCCACCACGTGGCGGACATCCGGGCAGAGCCACTCGAGAACCCTGTGCAAGGCATCGGGAGATTCCTCCACCAATCCACGCCAATGGGTTAAAGCTTGGGTGCCCGGTCTTTCGTTGGTGTCCCATCGGTGAATGATCGGGGGCGGAGAATTCTTTGTCTTTACACCCGATTGCATGACAATGTCAAGTACTCTTAAATGGGACACGATTACCAATAAATCATTGGGGGCCCCGATGATCTGGACCATGCCTTGGTGCAAAATGGCTACACGGTCGGCCACGCTCCCGACCAACTCGGCATCGTGGTCCGCTAAAATCAGGGTTTGTCCGCGCGACACCAAGGTGTCGCATATGGTTTTTATCACTTGGCCCCGGGTAATCGGGTCAAGTCCGACACTCGGTTCATCGAGAAGTACGATGGGGGTCGATAATACCAGACCACGAGCTAACATAACCCGTTGACGCATGCCATTGGACAGCCCAGACGTGCTCTTTTTGCGGTCTTCCCATAAATCCACCAGGCGTAGGGCCTCTTCCGTTCGTATCGATGCCACGGTTCGCGTCAGGCCACAAAGCTCCCCATAAAAGCGAATGTTTTCTTCCGCAGTCAATGCCCACTCGAGACCCATCCAACCCGTCGTGGACACATACGACACCCGTTGCCGAATCGACCGCGTATCGTGAAGGGGAATCCCAGCCACCGTGCCTTTCCCATAAGTCGGTCGTAAGAGCCCTGCAATAACTTTAATGAGGGTTGTCTTCCCCGACCCATTAGGACCCAGGAGGCCAAAGATCTCTCCGGGCACAATCCTTAAATCGACACCACGTAAGGCCGACACCGCAAGGGAGTCGACCGTAGTCATGCGCAACGCATGTTTAAGATTACGGGCCCACAACAGTGGGCCTTTTAGTTCGAGTTTGGTGCCACGAAAGGATAGAGACTGACCCGGATACTCTTTGGTCACGTCCTTTAGGTCGATGATCGCACCCGCTCGGCCAGGCAACGGCGTCAGAGCATCCGGAACTACCACGCCCGGGTTACGTCTTTGAGGTGAAGCAAAGACTTTTCCGCATAAGGTCGTTCTCGCATCACAGCCACAAAATCCGAAATAACCTGAGCGATGCTCCACATCGACCAGAACTCTTCAGGGAGTGGGTTTCCCGCATTGAGGTATCCGCTGAGGACCGCCTCGCGCGCATCGGGCTCACTCCATTGCCATAAGTCAAACACCGGATGACCAATGTACGCATCGCCGAAGTCAATAAGTCCCCGAAACGCCCCTGTGAGGGGGTCCACAAAGGTATGGGTTGGCCCGGGGTTGCTATGAAGCACCACCGGCCAGTCGCTTTCGGGCACGCGTTGCAAAATTTTCTTCAGCAGCGCATCACTCGTTGTCTCCAGTGGCCATCCCCCGGGCTTATCCGTCAAGCGTCGAGCAAAATCCTCGATATCCTCTTGGAGGGAGGTTTTTAAATCGGCGGACGTAAATTCGTCAGGAAATTGGCCACTGGTCGTTAACGGCTCCTGGTGAATCGCATGGATGCGCCGCACGACGCGTCCCAATTCTCCCAACGTTTCAGCCTTTTTGCCATCCGGGATCCCAGCCCGCACCGCTGCATCGCCTGCCATCCTGGTCATGAGGGTATATTCTACAGACCCTTCGTGTCCGTAGCCTAAAACCCTCGGCACGGGCAAAGTGGGTTCGTCCTCCGCAATTTGGTTTAAAAAGAGAATCTCTTTAGAAAGACTCGTCCAGGATCGTAACTGTTGCGGCCTTTGCGTTTTCATAGCGACCTGGTCATCGATAAAATAGACCCGTGCCTCACCGCCGGATTCGTCGATGCCCGTAACACGCGTCGCGGTATCGAGGTGTCTTCGCGCTAATGAGAGTACAAAGTCCGCATTCAATACCGGATCTGATGCACCCGGTTGATAATATTCTCGAATGATCAATCAATGCCACCCCTATGTCGATAAAATAAGATCACAACTTATTCTATCAGATACCCCTCATGGATAGCCCTGAGATGGGTCCAACATCGTCGGCTCCATACCTTCACATTGGATGGCGCCGACCATATCCTTCGCATATTTTACTTTGCCCGTATTACCGGTCTGGATTCGAGGTTTACGGCCATCGTAAATGCCACGACACGCTCTACTCCCAGAATGGAGAGCCCCTGATGGATAAGAGTGGTGTAGGTTTTCCCCCTGTAAGATTCAGTCACCGTAAACTACTTCAGGATGAGTCGCTCGTTAGGTAAATCCCTGTCGATATTTCCTCCTATAGTCGGATGATCTGGTGACAAGGCCGAGAACAATCGCCCTCTTGGACTTTAGTGGTCTATGCTGAGATCGAGAGAAGGGGCAAAGTGTCCCCTTGCCCCTTCTCATCATTCCGATCACAAGTAGGCATGAGTAACTCATGCCATAGTTGTACGTTTCCAACGCAAACAGCCGCCCCGATTATTCATTGAAGGTTATCGGCGGAATCCGAAACCTCCGGATAGCATTTGTGAAGCGGTCAACTGTCCCTCTGGGCTCAGTCGTGACCACGGACTCCCCTGATCCACCATGTGCCCACGTTCCACCCAATCTTGGTGCCATTGCCGAAGATGTTTCCTGAATTCGGATTCTTCATGGTCGGATAAATTATGCTCGGACTTCATCATATTCACCAGGTCGTCGTGCGAGGATCCGTCTTCATGGTTCAAAAGATGACGCAACAGATGATGCTCTACTTCTTTGATCTGCAATCCAATCACCTCCGAGTTTGATACTGTTTACATTGTATGATGACCACCCTTAAATTCCCATCTTTTAGCCAACACAATGGAGGTCATTCCGTGGACGGGACCCAAGATATCGCTTTTACTCCGATCATCTAAAAGTCTCTACCCACATCAACATCGGTTCTCGGGAAAACTATCGGTTTTTCCAAGAGAGTGCTAACGCCATGCCGTTCATGACATCATGTCCTCCGCAATAACCGGATGCAGTAAAGAGGTCACGTCCCTTCATCCAAGCCAAGTACTCCTCGAGACCGTGTACCCCGCTCACGAGATTAATCACACCAGGCGTGGCTGGAAGTGTCTCACCTCTCATGGTTTGAATCATTTTGTTAGCCATCGTTTCATTGGTTTTCATCGAGTCTGTCGTAATAAAGGTCCAGCCCCCTTCTTTCCAGACAAGCGTACCGTTGGTGAGGTTGCCATAAGCTGTACCACGTACCCCATTAGCGAGTGAAACCTGCGTAGCAGACCCCGATGTCAACTGGGAATATGGAATGTGAATGATGTTAACCGCGGAATATAGCGTCGAAAATACCGTGCTTGGCCCGGGAGTATGTGAAAGCTGCTTCAGTCCCACCGTAAATTCCGGGCCAACCTCATAATCCGACTGATGCGATGGCGCTTCGATCGCTGTAACCCGATTTAAGGGATAGGACTGGTTCGTCAAAAATCCTTGAAGGCACCAGGAGTTTTGTCCCGTTGATGCAATCACGGACCACACGCCCTTGGCATGCGATGGCAACCTGGTGGCCCCCCCTAATGGTAAGCGCGTACGGCTCTTAAGGTATCCCAGCGATTGTTGGATGACCGACGGATAGAGAGACAACGACGGCAAAGAACTTGAGACAGACGACTCTGGTGTCGACGACGCCGATGGCGTCGAAGACGGATTCATACGTCCACATCCCGTTAACATAAATATCCCCACTACCAGGGTCGATATCACTACAAGATGTTTAGTCACGTGGCAACCGCTCCCTTTTGCACTACTAAAATATCCAACGATACGCATACGAGCCAGGTTACGGCAAGCGGTACTCCTGCCTGGCCCGTGCACGATATAGAATGAGCCTATCTCCATGCGTCATAACGAAGAAGGTAAGCTCCCATGAAGGTTCGAAAAATGGACCCCATCAAGCGCGAAATGAAAAACTTTTTACGACGTGCCGTGCTATAAGGAATTCCTCGGGCATCATGCAACGGCACGATATTCTCTCGTATGTCCTTTGCACTTTATGTGAAGACGGGGCACATCAGTGCCCCGTCTTTAGATATTGCGTCATGAGAGAGCCCTTACTTAAAACTCCAGTGGTTAGGATAAATCATGGCGGTAATCGGGTTGAACGTGGATTTTGTACCACGGAGCGAGCTAATGTGCTCGTTAAACCCGGCCGTCCAAGGCAACCAGATGACGGGTGCTTGCTGCCGCGCATAAGCCTGATACGCATTCAGACTGGTTTGGGTCTGACTGGCGGTGCCGGGCAGATACGAGTTCTTGATTAACGTGTCCATCTGCTTATTATTGTACCCACCTTGATTGGCACCAGCACCCGTGGCATAAAAGCTACCACCCGAGGGATAATAATCCGGTTCATAGGTCCACCCGCCTCCCCACCATGCCATGTTCCACTTGGTCGGGTCGGACTGTTGGGCCGTCGACAGCACAGTATCAAACGGTTGCGCCACCAAATTGACGTTAATGCCTTCTTTGGCCCAGTCTAATTTTAACAATTGAACAATGGCACGGTCGGTATTGGAACCCGCCACGTAGAGCAAGGTAAAGCTCAGACTTACGCCGTTTTTGCTCATTACCCCGTTATGCATGGTCCAACCATGAGACTTCAGCAAATTTTTCCCGGCAGTCGGGTTGAACGCGTAAAGCGGTGAACTCAGAGCCGGGTCATAGAAGATGGTTTTTGGTTTCGAGGGTATCGGCCCGGTTTCCACGACGCCATACCCATGATAGAACGTGTGAATGATGGCTTTCTGGTTTACACCCATTTCCATCGCGGCTCGCACATAGGAGTGATTAAACGCCTTGCCAAGTCCCTTCGGAGCGTTGGCGTTCAGATCGGGTTGGATATAATTAAACCCAAATAGGTAGCCGGGGAACATCGTGTCCCCCGTGAGTTGAGTGCGCGCTTTCCACATCGAAGCCGGTAAATATCCATAGTCGATCTTCCCCGTCTTAAGGCCAGCAAATTCGGCTGAAGGGGATGTCTCATACTGAAACACAATGGTTTTCAACGTCGACTTATGGCCACTGTAATTGGGATTCCGGCTAAACGTCCAATATTGATTGGGCGCCATCCGGGTAAACCGATACGGTCCGTCTACCACATGGTAAACCGAGGCACTTGGTGTATTGGCCACCGACTTAATAAAGTTCAATTCTTTAATCATGTTGTGAGGATGTAGATTCCACTGGGCAGCGGGAACCGGCTCGATTTGCCCTAACCCGTTATGCATGAACCACTGCGGATTGGCGGGTGTTTTCAAGGTAAATACAACCGTATATCGACCCGTTGCGACCACATTTTTCCAGTCGGTGGGCAATCCCCCGGTTCCTGCACCTCCATAGCCCCACGGCAAATTCTTGGCGCCCGTACTCGTAGCTTCTAGAATTTTGGTTGTGAAAAGGACATCCTGCGCGGTCACGTGACTTCCATTAGACCACTTGTAATGAGGATTAAGATGCACGGTATAGACGGTGCCATTGTGGCTCACGTTCACGCTCGACGCGAGCGATCGCGAAAAGTTAATGGTGTCCGTCCGTGAAATATGCAAGAGCGGCACATACATCAACGCATCCATCTGAAGATTCGTATCACTATAGGCTGCACTTGAGGTGACCGGAAACCACCAGTTCGGTGCCACTTGAGGCGCCAGCGCAATAGTGGCCGTCGCGGGAGTTGCGGTTTTAGATCCCACCGCGGTTGTCCCACACCCAACCAATGCGAGCGATGCCCCAGCCAAAAGACTTATGCCTACATAGCGCACTGTTCCTCTCAAACCCAACACCTCCTTTATTGCAGCACCATAATCCCGGGATTATGCATCTGCATGATGTCAATTATTTAAATATTCGTCAATAGTCGAATCTTGGCAATGCTACTCCCCAGCGAGGTGAACGTGTGAAGGGTGACCAAACGGCCAGGCAGATGTGTCCCATCTCCTGAAGTAGATCAGTGGCCCTGATGTGTGAACCGTATCTCGGTTCGATGAAGGAGGATGAGAAAATGTCGCAACCGAGGCCTTTGGGCAATAAATTTCGCGAGGGTCATGCGAAATAGCCCATAACCAGCCTCCCTCGTGCTGTAGGGAGTTGACCTTACGTTGGAACGATGGAAGTTCTTTGCGATTACGCATCCGAACCACGTGGTATGAAGCCCGTTGAGTCTCGCCAATCTCCTGCTTCGCGTTGTCTCCGGGTGCGCACCTTCTCTACATTGCATGCGGCAAAGCGGAGTTGCTGGTGCGCTTAGCCGGGAGTTTGGCGATCCAAGGGGTCGGGGTCGACCTGTCGGGGCTCCCATGGCAGGCTGCTCTGCAATGTGCCGCGTCCCATCCGAATGATGCGGACGTTCCGGAATTGCTAGAGCGTGTTCGTCGCATCCGACGGGATGCCTACTTGAGTGCCGGTCGCGATATACTGGGTTGGTCGTGGGCTTCTTCCGAAGAAAGTAATTTCACCCAAGAAGGGTTGGCAGAGCGCGGCGTTGGGTGCCGCCCCCTGACCTTTTGACCAACCGATGCTGAGTGGCGTTTCAGCTGGCGGTTTTAGTTACCTTAGCTCATGAGAAAACCCGAACAAAATTCTAGCGCGAACGAGGCGCCCGAGGCGCTACCCACCGACTCCCGGTCAGGATGGCAAAAATTCCAATCCAGAGACCTAACATAAGGGCCGCCGGATAACCCAAGAGCGCGTGGTTCCAGATTAACGACGACACGGAACGTTCGACGTGATACATGCCCCAGCCCAACACGATAAAGAGAAGAAGGAGACCCGACGGCCACAATACTGTGCTCGACGACAGCAACCGATATACCAATAGCCCCATAAAAGATTCCCCGATGCCAACGACGAGGGGAATCGTGTCCAACCGGCTCACCCCGATCACGGAAGCCGACGTGCCAAAAACTCCCCACGTCGTCTTGGCCAACACGGCCATGCCTATCGCACACGATGCCAAAGCAATCAGCCCTGCCATCACGCCTCGAAGATTCGCCACGCGCATTTTCCCCTCCTACCGCCCAAACTGTGGTGCACACGTCTTCATCGATAGATCATACGCAAACCCCATCCCCAATTAGACACTCATCAAGTCTGTACGCAAACGAAAAACATTCAGGACTCCCGAGTCTTGCCCTCTTTCGGGGAGTGCGACCGGCGTCGCGACCTTCTCAGATCACGTAGATGCCCCGAATCCTACCCATTCCGCCTCGCCCGAGCAGCAGGGAATCCATCGATTCCCGGTTTGCTTTTTGTCCGCTCGTCGCATCCTGTTAGGAGAATATCCGGATATTATGACGAATCCTCCCTGACCCCCCAATTCTTGCCGAAAAGCACGAATTCTCTGGTGATGGAGGTCCCGATTCTGATCCCGTAACTGGGACGAGTTCTGGCCTGTCTGACTCCATACACAATAATCCCCTGCAAGGAGGGTCTTTTGGATGAAATCTACGGCACTAGCCACGTCCGCAAGCATTGCGACGACAGGCATGTTGTCCCTGTCACTGCTAGCACCAGTCGGTGGCATCGCGAATGCCGCCACCACGGCGAGTCTCCCGGCGACCATGCAAATTATATCAGGCTCCCATATGGCCTCCAGCCATCTCGTCAAAGAACTCAGCCCGAGCACTCCTTGGCATATGGGATTCGTGCTACCATCCAAGAACGCTCAAGGACTCAGCGCGTTTGTGGCAGCTGTTAACAACCCCGGATCACCGGAGTATCATCATTACTTAAGCCATGCTGCGTTAATGTCTCGATTTGGGCCTAGTCGTGCCGATGTTGGGACGATGCAACACTACCTCGCGTCTCAACACTTAAAGACCGTTATGACCGGCCAGGTGCTGTCCGTGTCCGGCAGTGTCGGACAAATTGACGCCACATTCCATACACACCTAGCCCAATATCGACGCGGCAGTAAAACCTTCATCGCACCGGACTCAGCGATTGCTATCCCGGCACCTCTAAGGATAGCGCGTGGCATCACCGGGCTCTATCGCGCATTACCGGTACCCAAAGCCATCCCCCATCCGTTTTCCACCAAAGATCTCATCACCAACACGACCACGAAACATAAAATCCCAACGGGAACCAAAACGACCGCCAGTTCGGGCGGGATGACCGTGACCGCGCAAATCTTAAGTAATGGGTCCCGCACTCCCGGCATGGCCGTCCGCTATCTCATCACGGCGACCTACAACGGACAACCAGACACCAGTGCTAGCTATAATAGCCTTTCTGGCTCCTACCAGGGTGCCTCGTCACTTGTGAATTCGAGCGCCACTAACGCCAACGGTCAGTTTCTCGTAGATTTCAGCCTTTCACAGCAACAAACGGTGAGCCTCAATCTTACGGTAAGCGATGGCGTACACCAGGTTACGGTGCCGTTGCCGGCCGCAAGTTTTGTCGGTCCGTCGGCTGCGACGACGTCTACCCTGACATTGTTTGGCACACCTGGGCGGGTCATCACCCCATGGAATCCCTCATCCAATCCCGTGACCCGGGCCTTTAATGGGAGCACCCTATCCAGCGAGACCACGGTTCACGGTCCCGCAGCGCTTGCGGTGTACACCCTCGGCAATGTCACGACCATTTCGCAATCGGACGTGGCTCACTTTGCCGCCGTGTTTGGATTGCCCCAACCCAAGGTGTCGGTAGCCTATAGCGGACCTAATGCGTGCACAGCGGCTAATTCTGCTTGCACGGGCGCCATGGTTCCTATCGAAGAGGAACTTAGCCTGGACCTACAGATGATGGAAACGTCGGCGCCGGGTTCCAATATCCAAATCTACGAAGCCGGGAGTCTTCGGAGTGCCTTAAACCAGGTTTTAACGCAAGATACCGCCCATGTCTTTAGTATCAGCTATGGAGCCGGCGAAATTCCCGAACACCAATACTTGGCCACCGCTCAACAATCATGGGACACTCTAGCCCAAGAAGCCAACGCAGAAGGCATTACGATCAGCGTTTCGGCCGGCGATAGCGGCGCCTATGAAGGAGCGCTGGAAAGCAACAACTCGCCGATGCTGTCCTACCCGGCCAATAGCCCATACGTAAGTTCGTTAGGGGGGCTGGAAACTTCCGTAAGCCCGCTGGGTCACGTGAACCAAAATGCCATGTGGGGCGGAAACATTGGTTCCGAACTCTCTACTCCCACCTTGTTAAGCTTTCTATCGATGCAAAACATGATAGCCGGGGGTGGTTACAGCCAGATCGAAGCCCGTCCCGCATATCAACAGAAATTTGTCCCCGCAAGTGATGGTCGCGGAAATCCTGACGTGTCATTCCCGGCATCCGTGGTTACTCCGGGATATTTCGCCTACTTTGCCAATGCGCCGTTCTTATTCGGTGGCACCAGTGCCAGTGCCCCGTTATTCGCAGGCTTTGTTGGTGATTTGAATCTGGCTACCGGCCACCGTCAAGGCAACCTTAACCCCACCCTGTATCATTTAGCCGGTGGCAAAAATTCACCGTTCTTGCCCGTATCCTATGGTAATAATGGTGCCTATTCTGTCACGAAAGGACGCTATAATCCGGTGACGGGACTTGGCCCGATTAACCTGGACCAACTGCTAAAAGAACTCCCGTAAAGAAGAGTCTCGCTCTTAGTCCGGCAGGGCCAACCTAAATTGGGTGGTCCTGCCGGTACCATTGTCCAGAATATAGACATCTTCGCTCAAGCAGGGTGGTCAAAAAAGCTACAATCAGCCTCACCAGGCGATGCAGCCGCATGCAAGGTACGCCATATATATCCCGTCATCGTGTGAATCATGCGAGATTTTGGTCTTGACCGGATGCCACCTGGCCAATAACCTGACGAGCTCTGGCATTGCCACCGTCAATCTGGAATACCGACCTTCTCCCCGCCTTCTTAGGGGGACCTGTAGTAGAGAACCTCGCACAGTCACCAGATTGACGCCTACATGACTTAGAAGAATTCTCGGTTAGTCCTCAATAGCATCCAGGTCAACGTCCGGAACCACTTGTAGAGCCGTCCCGTACGCCACCACCTCGCTCATGGTCTGACCCAGTTCCGACGAGTCAAAACGCATACTTACTACCGCGTTGGCGCCGACGGCGGCCGCATTCTCTTTCAATCGTTCCATGGCATGCTGGCGTGCTTGTTCGAGCAGTTGGGTGTATTCCTTAATCTCTCCCCCAACCAACGATCTCAATCCCGCCACCAGGTTACCCCCGAGTCCGCGGCTCCTCACCACTAAGCCCCAAACGGTACCAAAAGTTTGCTCTACCTTCATTGCTGGGACGTAGGGCGTGGTCACCACCGTTACGTTCGATGCATCATTCACAGCTAAGCCCTCCTATATTGGGTATCCATTCCGGTCAATGCCCCTCCTATTGCCAAATATACCAAACCCATGTCAACCCGTGGCACGCCGCAACTGCATCTCGGCCAGGCTCGGAACCGTACCACCATCGTAAGTGGCGACCACCAACAACAGGCGCCCATATTGAATGCGTTGCTCGGACGGCAAGTCGTGGACGACCGCGCTATCCGCCGCAAGCTCTTGAGCGGTACGCAGGGAGACCCGAGCGATCCAGACAAAGGGATTAAACCAGTAGACGATGGCCACCAGTTCCATCGCCCATCGGGTCGCGATATCGCGATGTCGGACATGGTTCAACTCGTGCCGCCACACCCACTGGAGTTGTCGCGGCGTCAACTGTTCCACAAGTCCCGGTGGCACCACAATGATCGGCCGCCGGGACCAAACCCGCCCGGGGCCCGCGCCGGAGTCTCCCAAATTCCCGTCACCGATTTCGCAAGACTTACCTGAAGATCCACACGCTCGGTTGCCGTCCCAAGGATTCGCCGAAAATAGATCTCCCTCCACACTGATCGGACCGCCAATAGACTCGCGCCCATCCCCCACAATGCCACCCCAATCCATGGCCAAAAGATTGCCTGTTTATACACCACAGTGGAAGTTAGATGCCTCCCGGAAGACGGGTAATCGCCGCAACTGCGCCCGTTATCGGTGCCGGGGACACTTCCTTCAACGCAGGAATCACTAGGCTGTGAAAAGTAAATAGGTTGGCTGGCGACCACGGCACCGCAAGCCGAACCACAACCAGCATCCATAAAGCCGCTCCCCATCGTGTCGACAGATGTCGCCCGGCAACCCGGGTTACCACAGTGAGCACTCCCACGATCAGGGCGGTTTGTACCGTCGACGAGATGGCCCAATCGGCCGCCACCGACCAGATATCCGTCATGGAGTCCTCCGATCATCCAATAACTTCTGCAAGGTATCTAGATCCTCCGGTGTCAAATTTTCTTCTGTTAGGAACGCGGCCATCATGGCTCGGGGATTCCCACCGTACACCTTTTGCAAAAAGTTCCGTCGTTCGGTGACCTCACATTCCGCTTGGGTCATTAAAGGGAAATACAGATATCCAGACCCCACCGGACGAAATCCGATGACTCGCTTTTTCACGAGTCGACTCAACAAGGTCCGTATCGTGGTAGGTTTCCAATGCGTCGTTTCCTGCAGAATGGCCACCACGTTCGTTCCCAAGAGCTCATGGTGATCCCAAAGAACCCGCAAAACCTCCCACTCCGCATCGGATGCCCGTGGCATAGACATTGTTTCACCTCTCTAGCTACGTTTGTAGTCTCAATGT
>JAJYPK010000084.1 GCA_021795465.1 Bacillota bacterium | reverse complement strand
CGCAAAAGCTTCAGGCCCTCCCGCAAACCCGCATGACTTCGTAAAATCCTGGGGGAAAATATCTTTAACCCGGGCTCGGAAGCCTTGGGCCACGCGCGATTTCGCACAGCGCTAATAGCTCCCATCGGTCGTGGGTTAAAATTTCAAAATTTCATGGCTCTGGGCCAGTTGGGGTGGACATGGTGTCATCCTACGAGTAATGAAATGGTTCTCTCTCGGCTGGACCGCTTGCCATAGGCATATGACGGGTAGTTATTAAGCATAATAGGTTTCAAAAGGGGGGAGGAAGTGAAACCACAACGAGCCGTCGTGTTAGGGTCCCGATTTGGGGGCTTAGCGGTGATCTCATGGCTTCGCCGTCTATTCTCGCCGGGGGAACTAGAGATTACAGTCATCGATCAATGGGAAGAGATGATTTTTCGCCCGGGATTAGTCCACGCGATGGATACCGCTCCAGACCGCCTGATGCCTCCTATCACCCTCTCGTTATCGAGTTTCTGGAAGCGTCACAAAATCACCAGTCTGCATGATACCGTGGTCGACCTCGATCCGGACCGTCGCTTGGTGTCTACTGCGACCCATCCGCCGCTACCCTATGACGTGCTCTTCATTGCCACTGGCGGGACCGCTCGCTGGGACAAGATTCCAGGATTGGACCTATCCCATCAAGGTCTCTGTGAGGGCTACTTGGCCCGTCACACGGCCACACTCAATCGTCGTTCAACCGAAGGCCAGTTTGTGTTTGCTGTGGGTCCCTTGCAGGCATCCCCTTCGTGGACACCTACCGTGCACGTGGGATGCGAATGTCCACTGATTGAATCGGCACTTTTATGGGACGCCCACCTGCGTCGATTAAACACCCGGGAATCGTCTTCGATTACGGTGATAACCCCGGCCTCTCACATCGCCGAGGTCGGCGGCCCGGTCATCCAAGCGCGGGTTGAGGAACTCCTAGCTGAACGGCAGATACGCCTCATCACGAAGGCTCAGTTCGTTGGCGTCACCCCCTCGACAATTAATTTAGATCGCCACACGATTCCCTATGATCGTGCGGTTTGGGTCCCGCCTATGACGGGGGCTCAATGGCTCCAAGGTTCTCCGGTTGCGGACGACTGGGGATGGATTCCGACCGATGAGTACCTGAATCACCCCCAATGGTCCGATATTTATGCCGTAGGGGACGTCGTTAGCCACGCGTGGCCCAAAATGGGGCACGCAGCCATGGTTCAAGCCCGCATTAGCGTGCATCACTGGCATCAGCGTCAAACAGCTAGGCGCACGAAGCTTCGGCCCTTTGCGCCCCAGTTGCTATGGATTCTGGAAACCGGTTCGAAGCACGCGTTGTTCGCCCTGTCCGATGTCTTTTATGGGGGGGACCACCAATGGGTGTATCATGGTCAGACACCCTATTGGGCCAAACAAAGCTTTCAATGGGCTTACGTGCATCGGCGTGGGGCCTTACCCATTATGCCTTGATAGCGGAGCGGCGATCGGGCTGTGCAGTCCACAATTCGACCACGGACGCCGCCGAGGCATGTTCCGTGATGTCGCCATAACCGCCTTGCAACAACACCTCGCGGAGGGACTCGGTTTGCGTCCAACGATGATGCGAGGATGATAGTCGCCGATAGGGTGACGGTCCCTGTGTTTTTGGCCAGTCTGGGGTTAATCGGATATCCGCCCACCAGGGCATAAAATGATGGAAATAGAGGCGGAAGCCCCACCCGGGGAGTCCAGCCGGGGTGTGCGTCTCTAAAATGACGAGATGTCCGGTGGGTTTGATATGGTGCCGCATCGCCCGCACGGTCGCTAACGAGTCGACCTGGTCCCGCAGAACAAATGTCATAATCACCACATCATACGATTGAGAGGAGGTTTGATTCCAGTCTTGCCATGACTGATGACGGGTTACAATGGAAGGCGGAACGTGGTCCAGCATGCGGGGGGAATCATCTACGCCAATCAGTGCACACTCCGGCATGGCGCTATGAAGCGCCGCTAATAGATACCCAGGACCACAACCCACATCCACGATCGCTTGCGGGTGCCATGGCTGTACCAGGCGACACACATGATCCATCCAGCGACGATATTGCCATCCAGACACCAGATGCGTCTGGGCTAAATACCGGTCGGCTAACCAATCAAATGTCTGTTGTAGCGCGTGTTCCTCGTGGGATTTCTCTTGAGTGTTTGTAGACATGGCGCCAGGACTCCTCCACCCTGTCAAGAATTTGGTTTATTTCCTCATAGGATGCCGTCAAAGCCTTCATGCTATGCAACATCGCTCCGACTCCCGATACGACGTCTCCATCAAAGGGAATCTGAAAGATGCGAGCAGCCTCCGCGCTTCGGGCGATTAATGGACGCGCGTCACGAAAACCCGCCCACGAGGTGAAACCGAGGGTCCATAAAATCGTTTCCAATTCAACCCGCGTGGCGTCGAACCAATTGGTGATGTGTTCGGCCGCCTGGTCGACATCTAATCGAGGGGCGTGATTCTTAGGGGATCGTGTAAAGGCCAATGCTGTAGGTGGCACGGTGGGTAAATGCGGTGCAATTTGTTCATGTAATGCGGCAAACAATACGGAGGTTCCGACCAGGACCGCATCCGCCCCCAGTGCAATAAGCCGCGCAATGTCCGCGGCACCCTGAATGCCGCCAGACACGTTGAGCGTGATTTGGTTTCGCTGACCAGACGAGACGAGCCATCGGTGAGCCCGATGGGTTGCGAGAGCCGCTGAGATCCCGGCATGATCGGAGATTACCGATACACTGCCCGCGCTCCCGGCGCCCGATGCATCGAGCGTTATCACGTCGATAGGAAGGGTGAGCAAACAGGCCAAGTCGCGCTCCAAATGTTGACTGGCGGGAAGCTTGACCCCGATCGGGCAATCTTTCCGGACGGCCTTCACCTCCGAGACCCAACGCCCCAGTGACGCGTACGGGGCCGCTTGGATGACCACTGGGCCTTGGGCTGCCCTGCGTGCGCGAAGAGCAATTTGTGAAATGTGTTTGGTGACCTCCATCCCCCCCTCGGATCCCTGGCCCCATTGCAGTTCAATCATATCCGCCAATCGAAGGACGGAGCGCTGGTGCCCCCAGGGACCGCGGCTCTCTTGGACAATCCAGCGTTCCGCATAGGCACGCTCTTCTGGTAGATAGGGTCCTTCCCCCGAGACGATCGCTGTACCCGCCAGTGTCGTGGCTTGCGCTAACGCGACTTTGGTCTCCGCACTGAGTCCGACACCGTACCCCATCGGTGCCACCAAGACCGGCAACGCGAGCTTTAAGGGAGTGGCGGCCCGAGGCCCCAAAGTTATCGAGAGGTCCATCGTTGAGTGGTGCCCGAGTGGAGGTGGCATGAATGTGGCAGGATCAAACCCGATGTGCTGGAGCCAATCCACCTTCGGACTCGACCCCATCGGATGTTCGGCGGGGTGTCCACTTTCCGCGCGTTGCGCCGTCAGTAACAGGGAGGACATGGCTCGACTTTTCAGGGTAAAGAGGATTTCCCAGAGCGACTGCGTGGGTGCGTGGCCCATGGATGACTCCAGACGCCGTATCACGATCCGGAACAGGATCCCCACCGAGGCAAGCACTACCAGGAGGACACCGAGTGTCGTCATGAGACTCACAAGGAAGGGCGTGAGAATTGCCATTATGACCCCACCTCGTGTCGCGATAGGAGCCAAAGACCCGCGCCAGCCACGTATGCCCATCCCAAACCCAGGGGATTAAGCCAATGGAAAAGCAACTCACGGACCATGAGCGTCGAGGGCACGGCGCTGGTTACTCTCAGCAAGAGGCCACCGGCTGTTGCCAGCACCCCCCACCGTAGCAACGCGGAGTGCCTCTTCAACACGCTGGTTACACTCCCATTCCATACCTGCCACAGCCGACGCCAGAGTGCGAGGGGAGACAAATATCGCGTCAGGTAATTTGATGGTGCCGTTCCTTGGGGAGATACCGGCAGCTGACGACCGAATTGGCCGGGGTCAGCCATCAGATACACAGTCTTCGGATCAATGCCATTGGCATTATAGCCGTTTAATAGTACTGAGAGGGCGGATGCTCGCATGTGTGGTGACACCATGAGGTGTTCTAATTGCCTTAGATAGTGGTCGTGCACCAATTGACTCTGCACGCGTTCGATGGCCAGGTTTATGGAAGGGGCCAGGGCACTCGCCGGATACAATTGCTGTGACGACGAGAGATTGCTAAGGCTATTACTAATCGTAATGGCCGGATTGGGAAAATAAAAGGTCCACCGAAACATATCTCGGGTGGTCGGAATGACAGGAAGGGCTAAAGCCGAGGCTCGGCTGGTCAGGGTCCGTTGATCCCAGCCCCCCGTCAAAGAGAGCGCCATGCCTGTCATCCCGATCCCCATATGCCGCCACCGAGATCTCATCGTGCATCTCGGGATTTCTGGGACTTCCCTAAATGAGGGCCAGTTTGCACGGCGACGGCTCTATGCCAAACCGGTCTTTGAGAACGCGGAGCGATCCGTCGCCGTGTAATTTGGCTCCACGGAAGGTTCCATCCCTTGGCAACCAGCGTTGTGCTCAACAGAGGCTGGATAATATCCAGAACGACCATTTTGGTGTCGACGATGCTATCCAAGTTGGCTACTAAAACGAGGCAGGATGGCGATGACGGTACGATAATACGGCGCAATAACACTTTGAAACTGCGTCCCATGCCCGCTTTGAGGCGTTTGTAGGTGGCCTCCACATTAGCGACATAATAGTCGTAGTCCCCAAACGGGTTTCGGGTGAGCTGCGTGGTCCAGCTTTCCCAATCGAGGATAAATCGGTGAACTTGGTCTAACAGGTTCCGAACTTCTTGGGAGATCTCCATGGCTTGATTATGGCCCGGTTAAAAGCTTGCTATTCGGGATGCATTACGTCTGATAGGTGTATCGCTGGGAACACGATGACTCGGTCGCTAGTTGCCGCGCTAATGATGACTTGACTTTCCCACCCCGAAATCACCACAAATATAACGGGGGAAAAGATCGCACAACCCGTATGAATACTGGGTTTTTGGTATACTTAAGGTGTATCCAAATCAACCCAAATCGGAGTGTTATCATGCGGGACAATGCGACGGAGATCAAAAAGGTGCTCAAAGAACACCAGTATTCGACCAACGCGCGCGAGCATTGCTGCTCACCTTCACAATCCGAAGCATATGGAATTTTTGTATCCAACACCTCGGCGTATGCGCCACATCAGCATCCGATAGTCTGTAGTTCCCTTCGAGAGGAACACATGACCCGTGTCCAGAGCCTGACCAATCCCCAATAGGCAACGCATTGTCGCTTATCCGGGATACAGTTGTCCATGTTTGAAGTATAAAGTTTCCATTTGGACATTCATTGGGCAAATCCACAGACCCTCGAAAGCCTGGCGGGGATTGATGTTGGTGGGAGTTTGTGGGGGAATCTAACCCACTGTCGACCTCCGAGGCCGACCATTGGATTTGGAGTCGCCCTCGTTTTCGACCAAAGCAAATGCCATGACTCGTGTTACCTAGTCATGGCATTTGCTTTGGAATCCGATCCCTCAACCAATTCCCCGGCACAGCCTCAATCCGCTTCCGTGCGTCCCTGCTAGGTGACATAATACCATGAGTCGGTGGTACTGTCAAAGATTGGCTTGGTTAATGTGGGATTGGTAGCATCCTGCGACAGGCGCTATATATCCGGCCATAAAGAATTGAAGGATACTAATGCTAAAATCGGCACCGAGCAATTTGCTCTGGCGTCATTCCGAGAGTTTTGTTCCACGCGCCTGTGAAACTGGTTTGATTGGAACTTTCCGGAATGATGCCCGCTTCGACCCGCGGGCTTTAACGGTACAAATTCTGCGACAATGGTGGTGGGTGGCATGGCTCCCACGGTGTGTGTCAGCGGCCATAGGTTTGCCGATGCTTCCTGGGGGTACAAGAAGACGGTCCCTTGCAAGGTGATATAAAAGGTCAACGGATCGGGGCCATTCACGGACTGAGGATTGTGACTGGCGGGGGTTTCATTTTTCATCAGATAAGAGGCCCATTTCGAGGGGAGCTTCCATGTGTTGATGAGATCGTTGCCATGCCATGAGGCCGGAAACTGGTTCATCGCCAGGGGCGTATAGTACATGGGCCATAGGACGCGTTCCCATTTGGTGTGGGCTGACACTGGGAGTCGATTGGGCATAATCCACGCGGGATTGAGCGTCGCCCCAACGACCTTTTGCGCTGTTTGGTGTTGCCCCGTCCTCCTCACTAGTGCGTTGTATTGCCCGTAGGGATCGCGTTTACATAGCCATTCAACCCCATAGCTAGCTAAAGTCAGGTTCTCTAGTAAGCCCCCGAATCTGGCGTTCCTGTCTCAGAGCGGCAATTGTGCGGGCTAATGCAGTTGTTTCGTCTTGATAAGCCAGACTACGATTCGGACACTGTGACATCCTGCTGTTTCCTAGGGAAAATTTCAGTATACGAAAGTTTCTGCATGGAAATGTCTTTTTCAGGAGCGGGCAGGAAAACCGGATCCTCTGTGGGAAATAGTGGACGATGAAAGTATCTATCGAACACAACCGGTTCGACTCTTCGATGGATCCGTATTAGGAAGGCGGCCTGGACTGCATGGCCACTTATTGCCATGGCCGTGATTGGTATGCTTCTGATAGGGTGGGCGGGACCTCACGCCTAGGGAGCCTTGAAGATGCTATGGGATTCTCTCGCAGATGGGCCTATATTATAGTGGGAGCTGTGGCTGGCGTGTTTTGTGGTACACCGCCATTATCGCTTCCGAGTTCATTCCTCTTGATAGCGTGATGCTTGGGATTTTGGCTTAGGGTAGCATGGTTGGTTTGGTTGGATGGGAGTGCCTTAAGTTTTCAAAGCTTGGAGGCTGGCGGATGGGGTTGATTCTTTTTTATATGAAATTGGGTTCGTTCCGCCTCCGATCCTGGCCTACCATTCTAATGGCTGGGGCCATCGGTTTTGTGGCAACACGATCTGCTCCTCACTTTCATCTAGCCATCATGCTTGCGGTGTACGGATTAGTTAGTTTGGACGGAACCGGGCTCCTGACCAAGTTAGGGGATAAGTCCGCAGTTGGGACACTTCCGGTTACCGCTTCTTCCGTGATGGGGGCCCGATGGGCGCTGGCCACCATTGCTGCTGCCCCTATTGCGTTGCCTTTCGTGGTTGGGATGGCGGTGGGAGGCGGACAACGCGGAACTCTTGTGGTCGCGTTAGGTTTGGGATGTTTGATCACCTTCACGGCGGCGTCGCTCAGTCTTGTGGGTTGGAGATTTTCAGTGTTGCCGAAATTTCTTGTAGCGCTTATGGCTCTCTCGTTTCTGATCGGACAGGGCGGATTTGTGTTGCCACGATCGATTCAGATCCTGGTGCAACAGTGGTGGATGGCCGTCACCTCGCACGCATCAGCCGCTATGTGGTTTGGGAATCTGGTCCTGATTCTTCTCAGCCTTGTCATCAGTTGGGCGTCCTATCCACGACGAAGCCACTCAAAAACCTTGTCTGGTACGGCGTTTCATGTGAGTAAAATTCTACCTGTCGAGTGGGATCTCCTGTACGTGACAGCGATTACTAACACATCCGGGCGATACTTCATTGGCATACTCACACTCCCCCTGATTGGAACACGACAAGGGTCTTCAATATCCCAGCTCCGGTCATTGAAATTTTGTCTCTTCTGGTCGGTTCGACCGGCGTGGTTCCCGGGATGGGCATGATGGCGATGACTGTTTTGGGAAGCCAACAAGATGGTGTGCGGTTTCACCAAATGCCTGTGCCCAAGCATCGTGTTATTCTCATGGGTGCGTTAGGCATCAGTGCAATAGGATTAATCGCAGGGGTCGTGGGCGATGGTTTATGGGCCGCCTTATGGGGTCGATGGTCTGAATGGATTCCCGCCTTATTGTCCACGATTACGGCCGTGGTGGCATCGAGTTTATGGCTTATGGTTATCGCGTTCCGATTCTTTAGACGAGAGGCATTGAGTTCGATGTTCCACGTCTCCAGTCTATATCGCGGACTTATCGCTATTCTGTGGAATCTCGCAGTGATAACGAGTGTCATCGTCTTCGGTCCCAATCACCTGGTGGTAGTCCTCCTTGCGTTACTGGTTAGTGCGGGTATTGCCGCTGGTTTCGGGTACGCCGCGTGCCTCTATCAATACGAGGGTTGGACATGATGGCGACGCCGGGAGCTATGTCCACGGAAGCGCTTCAACCGTTAGCGTGGGACGTAAAGCTTATCCCAGTGTGTGGGGCTTCAGTATAGGTCTAGGGGGATTCTGGCCACCGCACCTGGCCACTATTCACATTGTTACCCGGTCGGTATTCGGGATTAATTTTGGAGATACAGCCATGATCCCAGTCTGGCGACTAGTGGCTAGACGAAACTCTGGTTGCTCTGGGTGTTTTAGAGATGACAGCCGTCATTGACGGCTTTGTCACACCGCTAATATAGCAAAGAAGTAACACCATAATTTAGGGGGGATTCGCCATGCATTCACCATTATTTGGCCTTATTTTTGGCATTGCCGTGTTAGGATTCGTCTGGAAAGGGGTTACCAATTCTACCGTGAGTTGGTCACGACGTTTACCGCTCGTCGTCCTCGCCGGACTGGCTTTTGTAGCTATCGTGCTCGGTGTCGTCGAATGGATGGGAGGGGCCCCGCTCCTATGACCAAACCATTGGAGGTAAGAGAAATTACCTTTCAATATGGTTCGCACACGATATTGGACAAATTTTCGCTAGCAGTCGATGCCGGAAATGTCCTCGCCGTGATGGGACCTAACGGTATCGGCAAAACGACTTTGCTCAAGTTAATAGCTGGCGCCTTGCCGCTACAGTCGGGTTCGGTGTCCATTGCAGGTTTTGACACTCGAGAAGCCACACAATTTGCACGCCTCCATCAAGGCTATGTTGCGGATAAACCGTATTATTATGAGCGGGTAAGCGGTCACGGACACATCGAACTGTTTGGTCGACTATACCGCTCTCCCGTAGAACCTGCGCTGGCACGATGTCGAGAAATCGGTCTTACCCCAGAAACGTTAAGAGAACCCGTAAGCACGTACTCTCTCGGAATGCGCACGAAATTGAGTTGGGTTTTAGCTACGTTTCATATCCCCGAACTCTTAATCTTGGACGAACCGTTTAGCCCGCTCGATGTGGAATCGCGGCAGGTGACCCTCAGATGGATCGAGGCAGCGCGTGATCATGGACAAGCTGTGGTCATCGTATCCCATGACGAGGGGTTGCTGGCAGGGATCGCGTCCTATGCGGGACGACTCACCAAGACGCAACTTCAGTTGACTGGTATCGATGAAATAACATAGAGGATTCGGGAGATCGCAGCGTCTCAGAGACTAACTACACTGTGCGCATAGATGAGTGTCCATAAGTGGTGTCGAGTCATTCTTTGGTCACTGAGCGCTGGGGCTGCAGTGACGATGGGATCTATGTACCTGGTTTTCGCTCAGGTTTGTGGTTTGGAGAATCTCCAGTGGTTCGGCTGGTCTTGTCCAAGACATGGTTGGAATAGCTCCTGGGAAAGAGGGTCTTAACGCACATTCGGGCCGTACGAATGTGCGGTTATATTGGTGTTTGAACTGAATTGGCCCGGGTGTGTCGTGGGCTTCTTCGGTGTGAATTCTTGTGCGAGGAAACCGAAACACAGCGCCAAGTGTACAGCGTCTTAGTTACGTCCGGATTGGACTACGATGCAACAACGGTGGTGGGGGAGCCGTCGTGGCCGATTTCCGGCTTGGGTACCTTCCCGTAGAGGGGGTTGGGCAGCCCCCAGAACGGCTATCGCCATCTGCTCGTCCGGGGGCTTCAGTTGGCTATCGATTGGGTTCGGGAGCGGATCATGGTGACGGATAGTGACCCGGAATCGCTATCGAGACTCACTCTTAGATACGGGTGCGCGTGCTTGAATTAGCAGTAAAGTTGGTCTTGGCGCCTCATACACACAACTCTTCTAAGCCGGAGAGCTACTCGTTGTCCATGGCCATCTCAGTACTCATCGAATTCGTGCAACGCATTCGTCACACGTATTGACGACGATAGCCGCACATTGTCGTTTAATCGTGTGGCTCCTTAGATTTATCGGGGAGACACTCTCATCGTACGACCGTGGACGATCCCGGCAATGATCCCGATGGTAAAGGCCGCCACAATAGGGATCACCACAGAATGTGACCCGCGAAGGACGAATATCGTCCCCGACATAACCAAAAAATATAAGGCTCCCAATGCAAGGACCCTTCGGTGGGTTTGCTTGAATCTCATAACCAGGAGCCGAAACAAATAGGGCGTGACAAAGGCTAAGCCTACAGTGCCTACATTGTTCACGAGCAAGCCACCCCAAACCGTCATCAACGATGTTACCATCCACACTATGACGACTCCAATGGTGTACCACTTCCACGACCACACGTTAGCTATCACTCCTTCTACACGAAAGTTGATAGGCCGTCTATCGGCGTTGACCTTCGTCAAGCACTTCAACCGCTACCATCAAAGTTCTTTGCACAATCGTTGTTTCCTTTTAAAAACCACCTCGGAATTTCCACATGGTGTGTAGTTATGCACAAGGGCTGAATAACCCAGGGATCCAAATGGGGCGGGAGAGATGCAGGGTGTTGGCCACTCAGCCCTTACCCTGCCACGAGTATGACCGTTGCGGCGATGAGGATGAAGGTGGCCCCAGCTAGAGTTTTTGGCATTAGATCTCCTCCTTCGCGCTGGGGGCATCGATAGACCGCGAGCGCTCTACGAGAGGTTATGCGACGTGTGGGCATGTTGGAGACAGGGAGGGATGGGGTATGGATCCGATGGATGTACTGAGTCGGCCATTACGTGAACTCAAATGAAGCTACCCCAAAAAGAGGGGAACTAAAAAAGGAATCCGCCTCACAATCGAGAGTTTAATGCAACGATAAATATAAAGAGGAGACACTAAGGCGTTCAACATTCCCACGATGCTTGGCATCCAGCAAATTGGTTCCACTTGGTAGATGTTCATGCCGGGCAAGCCTTCGTTGGCAGCGACAATGGGGGGTTTAAAGCCCTCAGTGCTGACTAAGCAGAGTTACGCGCGGTTACCGACGGGGGTCAGAGCAGTCGCCAGCGGGTTCGAAAGGTGTGGGTAAACCATGTGGTGACAGGATAGTTGCCTGTGGATGGCGAACACACCTGTAAGTGCGAGAGGAGGTTTTGATGATCGTGAACGATGGTGTGTCCCAGGTGACCTATACTGGTGTAATCTACCCGAATTACATCGACCATATGGGTCATATGAATGTGCAATTCTATGTGGCATTATTTGATCAAGCGACTTGGATTCTCTTTGATCGGGTGGGCCTGTCGCTGTTGTATTTCACGGATCATGCGCGGGGAATGGCTGCGTTGGAACAGCACATCCACTATCGACGGGAGGTCTTTGCTGGAACCGTCGTGACTATTAGTAGCGAAATTATATCGGTCTTCGATAAAACGGTCCGGTTCCGCCATATCATGCGAGATCACAGTGAGGTGGCGGCAACCTGCGACATGGTCGGCGCCCACCTGGACCGAGTTGCCCATAAAGCCATACCCTTTCCGCCACATATCCACACAAACCTTGTGGCACGCTCCACCGCTTCGGAAGACGGTCCAGTGACTTCCCCATGAGCGTGGCCACTAGGGCATTGGAGGATACGTTACAAGCTGTCCGCCGGAGCGCATTCACCAGTCCGATCTCCGAAAGCCAACGCTTTCTCGATGGCTGAGCACAATCGCGTGCTGCTACGAACACCCGCCCCGATTAGGGGTTGACTCGCTACGCTCAACTCGATAACGGATAAATGCTACCACCCAGGCAATTCATCATGAAAGGGGTTGACGCATCGTACCGCTCGTCTGACTCGCCGACGCATGGTCTAGCGCAACCATGGAACGATTGTATGCCATCACGAGTGATAGAGCGATAATTGCCAGTCCTCCAGTCACGGGTCCACCGCGAATTCCGAGCCATCCGTCCAGTGCCCCTGCTAACACGTATCCTGCGGGATTGGCCGCACGTGCAATCGTACTTAATGCCCCCATTACCTCTGCACGTACGGTGTCCGGTACCACCACCTGCCACAGGGTACTCGTAATCACCTCGGTGACTGAGAAGCTCAGCCCCAGTAGCAGATAACACACACCGAGTGTCGCCAAGTTTCGAGCGAGTCCCATGACGACGATCGTGGAGCCGAAAACCCCCATGAAGACAAAGGTCCAACGTATCGAACGGTTTCGAAAAAGGCGAGCAATCAGTCCAGATCCCAAGAGAGCACCGCCTCCGCCTGTCACAGCCAGCAGGCCGAACTCCCATGACGCGAGGTGCAGGACCTGGTGGGCTAGCAACGGGACCAGGACGGCCTCCACATTGTTCAGAGCATTGGTGAGGGCAAAAAAAGAGATCATCATTAACATACCGGGGTGATGACGAAGGAATTGAAAACCCTGGCGCTTTCGCGTACGTGGGACCAACGAGTTGGTCCGTACCTCCCGTCCCCACCCGGCCCATAACACAATGACCCAGGATAGGGTCATGAGGCCAACTGCTGCTCCCACCACTCCGCCCAAACGTCCTCGTGTGTAAAGGAAACCTCCTATTGCGGGACCGAGAATTGCTGCGATGGCCACGCCTCCTTGGTTGAGAGCGGCGAGGTCAGCACGCTGGCTGATGGGTACCAACTCTGTGGTCCAGGCGGAACGCGCAGGTTGTAAGATCGCCGTGGTGATTTCATTGAGAGTCAGAAAGCCTATGACACCGGCCACGGCCACGGGCCCGTTTTGGGCCCAAACCGCGAATCCAATCATTACGGCAAGGCGCAGGGCACCCAACAGAATCACGAAAGGGTAACGACGTCTCCCATCCACCCATCGCCCACTGGGAATTAGGAAAAAGAGGTACGGTAGCTCGAGGAGTACATACAGTTCCACGAGAAGGTTTGGGCGATGACTTAAGCCGCTGACAAACCAGATGGTCGCGAGACTCACCATAGCGGTTGCCAGATTGGTCAGCGCATGGCTAGCCGAAATGGTGACCACAAATCGTGGCAATCTCTTCATAATGACACCTCTAGTATTATAGTATAGTCACACTAGACTATAATACTAGAAAGATACTATATGCATATTGACGTTGTAGTATTATTGATTCATGAATACCGTAGAAACTTTGCTAAGAGCGTATATTGAGGCGTTGTCGGAACCGACTCGTGCTAGCATCCTAATGGAAATTGAACAGCGTGGCGAGTTAACCGCGACGCAATTGGCTGAACGGCTTGATTTAACACCCAACAATGTGTACCACCACCTTAGGGTAATCAAACGTTACGGGGTGTTAGCTGAACCGCGAGTGGTTCCAGGCCCTACGTATGTGGAGAAGTACTATCGTCTGCGACAGGAACTACGCCAGGCCTTTAAGGACCCGGGGTGGCTGGATCGGGCCCAACAAGACTTGTCGTTGGAAGCACGCCAGGCGTTTTGGTGCGCGTTTGCGATGGTGGCGGGCCAACTGATGATTCGCGCCGCCAAACAATATCAAGCTATGGACCCGGCCCAGTGGCAAGAGACCGTTCTTCAACATCCGACGGGTATGATTTCCCTACGCGAATTGGGATCGTCGCAATATCAGGAGAACTTAGAAACCTTGCGGGCTCAAGTCGTCAACCAGCCCATTGAGGAAAGCGAGTCCCATAAGTTTGTCATGCTGATCGCCGCACTGCCTGGAATTTGGAACAGCCCGCCTACGCTTTAAGCTTTGAGTGGGACGAAATCGATCATTTAGTTTCGAGCCTTAGCTGTTGAATGACAGGGGAGTACTCTTATACGGTGTTTGGTACGGATTTCTACGACGCGAGGAGTCGCCGTCGCTGCATCTTTGCATACCCAGTGGCAATTCCCACCCCGACGATCACGAACCGCGACGCGATGGCACCTCCGATTCCTATGGACTCTCCAAGCACGATCTATCCTAATCCGTACCCGATGACAGGGTGCACATCAGAAAAATGCTGGCTTGACCTGCACTCCTACGCAAGAGATGGAACCACAAGAGCATGGCGTCGATGGATACGCCGAATACCAACCAAGCTGACGAGCCCCACCATACGCTGTTAAGTATCAAGGGCTACAGGCCAAAGCAATGCGGAACCGACGAGCAATTGCCGCGTGTTCAACACCGGCTCGGACACGGAGGCGCGGGCGATGCTCATAAATCCTAAATTTCCATGTTTTCTTCCACACTATATATCCAGCCATAAAGAATTTTAAAAGCCGGCACCGCGGCAATTGGTAAATTATGTCTTAACAAATCCCCGATTGTTCGGTATGGTACATGGCTCATTCTCAAAGTGTGGGATCGAGGCTGAATATTAGAAGATGTTTCCATTATGCGGCTATCCTTCGAGGTCCCCCATGGTGAGCACCTATGGGGCACTGAACGACTCTGGTCTTGAGTACCAATCCTCATGGCGGTGTTTCAGTTTCAACGCGTCTGCGCGATCCTATAGTTTGAGAATGAACCTGGTACATTCATCCATCTTTTGACTGGAGGAATGTTTCT
>JAJYPK010000244.1 GCA_021795465.1 Bacillota bacterium | reverse complement strand
TGAGCGTAATCCGACGGGCAACGGAAGAAAACGTGAATGAGGTCGTAGCGTTGTCCGAACTCTGGGTATCCGAGGAGAACACGTACGGGCTGGCGCGAAGTGATTCCGCAAGTTTTCTTAAATCACTTGGGCGGTTACTTTTACGTGGCCATCAATGACTCGTTCGTAGTTGGATACATTGTCGGGAGCATCCACCAAAGTGACGGCTTGGCGGTGATACCCAAGGGTGAGGAATATCTAGAGATCGACGAGGTTTACGTCCATCCCGATCATCGCCGCGAGGGGATGGGTCACGATCTGGTCGATGCCCTTCTGGCGGAGGCAGAAACCTGCGGTATTTGTCGGGCTTTAGTCTATTCGGCCACCAAACAATGGGAGCAAGTTGTTGGGTTTTATCAAAAGCACGGCTTCAAGATGTGGTTTGTTGAGATGTACAAATGAGTTCTCCTGAGTTGGCTTCCCGAGGTGGCCCCGCAAAAGCGTATTTCCGGAATCCGGCGCCGGGTCGTGTCTCTAGGACGCGTCCGATTAAATACAGGCAATTAAATGCAGGCGTTGCAACACTTCCTGGTAATTTGGTAATCAGGGGGCTTTACCACGAACGTGCACCAGAGCATTGATATAATATTGGTGGCTATGCGGTCCTTACAGAGGCGACGATAGTTCGAACGTGAGTGGTAAGGAGACATTAGCCGGAGGTGACGTGAATCAGGTGGTGCGCATCGGGGGCACTGTGCGGCCGTGTCATGGGCGCCTGGAGTCTGAGCGTCCATGCCTTGTTGCAACACCTCGCATCCCGTGGCTTCCAAGGGGCACCCCGATTCTTGGGTGTTGACGAGACGGACCGGGCATTGCCGACATTCATTCCCAGCGACGTAGTCCACTTGAACCGAACCGTGACCAATGAATCGTGTTTAGCGTTATTGTCATTGATATGGATAAGGTATTTGCTGTGGAGGCATGATGATCATGACGATCCGCCAAATCGGGATTGTTTTGAGCATAATTGCAGGAAGTTTTGTCCTTGCGAGCGTCCCGAACCATGAAGGGTTTCCGTTCCACTCGACCGCTAGACACGAGAATTCGTTTAATCCTTCATCATCGATGGTACAGCCCGAGAATCAGTCCTCTGGGCCCTTTCGTCAAATCTTCATGATGACTCCACGATCCGGATGGGCCACCTGCGGTAAGCGGGTAGTGATGTATCGCACCACGTCAGGCGGCAAATCTTGGACAACGTGGAGCATGCTTCCTATTCACCACAATGTGGGGATTTCGCTCGTTGGTTCTCGGGGAGACCCCCGCACATTGTGGTTTGAAGTGGTCCGTAATGTGGGTATGGGCTCGGCATTTTTTGATCTTTATCGCTCGAAGGACGCCGGTCGCCGATGGACCATGGTCGCCAGTACGCAACCCCCTGCGTCTCACATTACTCGACTCAGTCCTCAAGGAGACGTGACGGGATTTTCCTTTGACCCACGTTTCGCACCCCTAGGTAAAGGCCCGTGGGTGATATTACCCCGACGGAATTTGCGTAAATCGGCGTGAATCCGTTCCCACGAGCAATAAGGCTTGGCGTTGGATCAGGGTGAGTGCGCTCCGACTACGTCGGAGCGTGCCGTCGGCGTCTCGCCATAGGGCGACTTGGATCGGCCCGACGATCTCCTTGAGCCGTTTGGTGGTCGGTGCAGGCTGCAGAGCCCCATGCGGATAGGGCAGGCTGATCCCCAAACGGTCCTGGTTTTGACGCATGACGGCTTGCATGCATTGCCACAAGAGGAGGGCGAGGTAGACCACATAGACGTAGGCCTCAATTTTTTTGGTGTCTTTTAAAAAGAGCGGCGCAATCCTTAAGGGGCCCTTCACCAAGGCGTTATCTTGCTCCACTACCCCCTGCGTTTTATACGCCGTGAGGAGTTCCCGCGCCGGACGGCGCGGATCATTCGCGACGAGAATAAAGGTGCTACGCCGAAACCGTTCGGCGTCAAAAAAGGCCGGATCGGGTTGGGTTCGGGCCGCCTCAATACGCCATTGCAGCTCAGGTTCCCCACATTCCACGGATCCCTCGCGGGCGACGACCTGGCCTGCGATCCCCCAGCCGGTGCGTCGTAGCCATTTGGTGGCACGCCAGCGCTTCCACGCCAATTCGGCATCCTCCCGGCACGCAAAGGTCGTGGCCAGGAGCGATTGCAACGATTCATCGATCCGGTGAGCCCCCGCCTTTAACGTCTTGGTCTCCCAATGGGCCGCTTTGGCTTCGAGGGCGGATGAATGCACGACAATCAGCCGCACCGGCTTTTCGCTAATCGTCCCCGGGATTTCTTGGATCCGGTACGTGGTGGCATTCGCCTGTCGCCCTACCACGCCGACGGTGTCCCACGCGTCCCGTCGGTGGGCTTCTGCTTTGGTCGCCCGTTCGAGTCCAAAGGTATTCGGGAGCCGGGAGACAAATTGAATCTCTGCCTCACATAAATCTTCGACGGTCTGCTGACTGACTAACTTGGAGTCCGCCACAAACAGCAAGGTAGCGCGGATGTCTGCCGTCAAACTGCTTCCCGTACTCATGATCGCTTGGCGACTCCACGTGGGATCGTCCATATTGCCATCACAGACATCCACCCCGTAGGGTAATCCGTCGGTACGGGCGACGACCCCCACCACTAATTGCTTGCAGTCGGGATGGCCGTCTTTGCTGTGGCCATAGACCGGTTGACTCCCGGGACCGGGATCCGGATACTGACCCGTAAGCGTAATGCTCGTGGTGTCACAATGCAGTTGGGGCGTCGGGTCCAGCCCCAGCCGTTCGACGGCTTGTGTACACAAGCCGGTATGAATTTGTCCCGCTTGGCTCTCAAAGAGTTTCTCCAAGGCGCGTCCGATGGCATCATCGTTGAAATCGTTGGCTTGCCGCTCCGCGCCAAATAAGATGGCACAATCCAACTCCGCGTAGAATTCCGGGATTCGATATAACGCCTGAGGATCGACGAGAAACGTGATCATGAGGGCCAGTAATCGTATCCCCGGGGACACGCGACATTGTTTGGGATCCCATCTAAGATGCGTGTTGAGATACGAAACCAAACCAATACGCTCCGCCATTTCGACAGCGGTGACGGCAAACCCCATGCGATAACTCTGTAACAATTCCGGCAACGGCGGCGCAATGCCCTGTGTAGTGTCCATAAAGAAGAATTCGCCATAAATTCCGGAAATCCTTTGAGAAAGTCGTCGCTCACAGAAATAAATTTCTACTGAGAATGTCCCTGGATCGATGAGACTTGGGAAAATATGGGGCGGAAGCTCGGGATCGCCAGAAAACCACAGGGGATAACGGTTACGGGGTCTCACCTCGGGGTGCGAAACATGGGTTCAACTTGCATCGTCC
>JAJYPK010000243.1 GCA_021795465.1 Bacillota bacterium | reverse complement strand
CGCGGTCAACAGGCATGGCGGGTTGTTTTGAGCGTCAGAGACCACAATGTCTCGGCGATTCGTCTCTACCGACGCCATGGATTCCAGGCAATCGGGCCTAGTACGGAATCAGAGCCTGGAAGCCCAGAGACGCTATTCGCTCGGCGGATCTAAAAATTCGCTCAAGACCAGTAGCTTCTTTCGATACAATAACGCCCGTTATCCGTGGCAGGGGAGGCGGATATGAACGTGCACGCCGACGGCAAGTCGATGAGTTGCAGCGGGAATTATGAGGAGATACACCGACACGCCCAAAGGTATTGTGAACGTCTCCAGAAACCCGGGCAAGAAATGGAACACCCTTAATTTGAGTACGTTCTCGAGTTTTATGGCGTATCGATGAGGAATTTCCATCGTATTCATAAGTTTTTGGGATTGGGAGGCATTCGAGGCGGTAGGTTCCTACCTGACGTATTCGCAGAGACCGCTTTTTAATGCTGCAGCATCGCCGTGTTCCGCACCGAATAACGCTTCTTGAAGGGCGAAAGTACCGCGATAAAAAGCCGCCCGGTCTAGCAAGGGACCAATTTTGGGATGAGATGCCTGCATAAATTCCAGCATACGTGGATGAAGAGTAGAGGCGGCTGCATAATCGATTGCGGGATCACCAATGGCAGCACTTCCCCAATCAATGATGGCATTGACCGTTGGACCTTCTTTGGTGAGAATATTGCTTGCGCCAAAGTCACCATGAATAAGAACTTGGGGCAAACGCCAACCGTTTTTCCGGTGAAGAAACTGGGAAAAGTGGAACTCGACTCGATCGCGAGCTTCTGGGAGCATGAGCGGATATAAGTGATGTTGGATGCGTGCAAGCAGGTCCGAGCACGACTGGGACGGTTCGATGACGTTCAACATGCGTCTGCATTCTTGGGGAATGGCCTGAGAATGCAAAGCATCAAGAAAATGGGCCAAGTGGTCGGCCAATGTATGGAGATGTATGGCACTCAGTCGAGATATCCGAGAACGGGTTAAGGGGCGTCCGGGGATTAACGGATAGGCCATGAACCATTCCGCTTCCCGACCGGGGGGAAAATTTAGGACTTCAGGGTGGGGCGTGTCAACGGGGAGGCGACCATGGAGGTGACGCAAGACTGTGGATTCGTGTGCTAATGCTTGCGCACCCATCCAGGTGCGTGGAAAGCGAAAGATCCAATCGTTATTTACGACTAAGACCTCGTTGTTTTGCCCATTAGTGATTCGACGGACTTTCTTAACAGTAAGGGCGGGCATTGCCACGGCTATTCGCGCGATTAAATCCGCGCGGCGGGACGACCGAATGTCATCATTCATGAAGTTTGCTCCCGAGTAACGTTTTGAGGATTCCAATCCAGAATACCATAGAAGTCTAAACCTGAAGGTGCGCTGGACTGCTGGTCGGGAATCATTACCATCAATCAACTGGACTAGAGTTATCATCGCCACGTTCATCGGGCGGTCCGTCAGAGAGTCACAGGTCGCATATGGCCACTGACCCGACACACATTGGACAAATTGGTGGACTGTGCGAAGAATGAAACGTTCTCAGGGAATAAGACGTTGGATGATGGGAAGGAACGGCGCTCGCGGTTGATGGAACGGAATCACAGTAGCGCAACGACAGAAATGCTTGGTGCGGTACGGGTCATGCTCTGCGGGTGACAGAGGATTGACGTGTATAGCCAATTTTCTTACAGTAAAGCTCAAACAGTTTCATCAAAAGTGAGGAAAGCGATGACTGCTGACGTCGCCACTGCCCGCCAATAATCACGTTTGAATGTGCGCCTGCCCGGTGATCGGAACAGGTTGCTGGAGTCAGTTAAAGTGGCGTTGGCCGTCGAAATCGTCTCTCAAGGGCAAAAGAAGTAGTGAGTGACTATCGATCTCCATGGTAGAGGAGAGTCGAGCCTGGTGGATCGGCTCTTAAACCCTGTGGCGTCCAATAAAGTTTTATGCATGTAGTTTTATGGACGCCGCCAGACGGGATTGGATCCGGGTCGAGGCATCGGTCAACACCGAACCCTAACGCAATTTGCCGAGGAGGTTTTTATCAGCCCCATGAAGAACATCGAAAGCTCCGCAAAAAGCATCAACCGGACCAGCAAGAGTTCTGCCGTGTTTACGGACGAGGAACGTATCGCCATGAAGGAGCGTGCCCGAGAAGATGGTGGAACAAACGGGGAGAGTGCTGTGCTTGCGAAAATCGCCGAGATGTCGGAACCGGATCGCCTAATGGCTGAACGGCTCCATGTGATTATCAAAGCGGCCGCACCCGCTCTCTCGCCACGAACTTGGTATGGGATGCCGGCGTATGCTAAGGACGGCAAGGTGGTCTGCTTCTTCCAAAGTGCAGAGAAATTTAAGACGAGATATGCAACGTTGGGATTCAGCGACAAGGCGAATCTCGACGAAGCGGATATGTGGCCGACCGCGTTCGCTTTAAAGCAGTTGACGGCCACCGAAGAGTCAAGGATTACCGCGCTCGTGGAGCGCGCGGTGCGTTAAGGATGGCTCGATGAAACGGTTGGCGCTCCCCGTAGCTATCGTGAAGACGCGACGATGGCGAAACAAAAAGGCGCGTATCAGCAGATGTACAGCCGCTGGTACTATCGCTCTTTGGTCTAATCTGAACAAACAGCCCGATTCCTGCTAGGGGTGGTACTTCTTCGGCGTATTGCTCGCGATCACACACGAGGCGGTCACGGTCACCAACGACACCTCCATCAATAGCCAGCGTGTAGTGACGTTACTCCATAAACTTCCCGGGCAGTTCACCACCCAGCCCATCACCCGTTATCCACGCGATGCCTACGTAATGGCCGAGGAAACGGCTCGGGAAGTTTGTGAAAGCCGACGAGCTATGCAACGAGTACTGGTGGTGTCTGCATGGACGGTACTATCCGAAGTTTGCGCCGTTCAAACCGGCGTTCGTCGATGGCTTGGCCGACCCTAGTGGTCACCATCACACCAAGTTCAGCACCCTGTTGACACTCCATTTCCCAGTCTTCAAGTCGGTGCCATCACGAAGGTAGGACCCGTGGGCATGTCGGATGTCTAGCAAACATTTGGGTTATGCCACGTCCATCAACCAAACGGGCCGATGCCAAAAAAATTCCCACCAAGCCGTCACGCCGTAGAGTTCCTATTATTCTCAGGTGATCCCGTTTACCAAAATCGGGCGTAAAGCCCCGGCTTTTAAGCCTGGGGATATAAGCCCGTGGCCCGTTAGGGCCAAGCCCTGGTGTGGTATTCTATAACTATGTTGAAAGCCTATCGCTATCGCCTCTATCCAACTGAAGAACAAGCCGTATTCCTAAACCGCCAGTTTGGGTCGGTGCGGTATGTCCACAACTGGGCGTTGGCGTGGG